>JAFZSS010000183.1 GCA_017619255.1 Muribaculaceae bacterium | reverse complement strand
CAACAACTAAAACGATAAGACAATGAAAAAGACGATTTTAACACTTGCCTTGATGCTGATGATGACGCTCGGCGCCGCAGCGGCTCCCGTCATCAAGGCCACCCCCGACAGCAAGGAGCAAGTCGAGTTCAAGGGCGACACGATGGTCGTGAGCGACGGTGACAACCAGGTGACCGTGACCGGCCTGCCCGGCTTGCAGAAGGTGCGCGACAAGATCAACAAGACGCTCGACGACACCCTCACCGCCAGCAACGGCGAGAGCGTGGACTTGGGCTTCGGCGAGAGCGACCTCACCGCCGAGGACATGAAATACATGAGCGACCACTGGGGCGAGGTGTTGAAGCAGATCTGCTATGCCTCGATCGCCGGCGTGCTGGGTCTCGTGTTCCTCGTGCTGCTGTTCCGCTTCATGAACCGCCGCAACAAGTACCGCGTCATCGAACGCGCCATCGAGAACAACTACCCGCTCAACGAACTCTCGTTGAACGATGCCAAGCGCAGCGCCATCTATGTGCAGCAGCCCGTCGTGACCTCTACCCCGCAACAGCAACCGCAACAGGCGGGCGAGGTGCCCGTGGGCACGCCGCTCCCCGGCGCAACCCCCAGCAACCCCGTCGTGATGACCGACATGGTCAACTGGCGCGCCCTGATGCCCGCCGTGAAGTGGCTGGGAATAGGTCTGGTGCTCTTCCTCTTCGGCATCATGGTAGCTGGCGGTGAAGACCCGTTCACCCCCGTGGGAGTAGCGCTCATCGTCGTGGGACTATGCAAGGGCTTCATCCTCTACAAGGAACAACAGGCCCTCCAGGAGGCCAGCCGTCGCGCCCAGCAGATGCAGCCGCGTGAGCCTATGCGCCAAGGCAGTGCCGTGCCTCCCGCCTTTGACCAGGACTACAAGGAGGACGACTCCACCCCCTCTCAACCCTACTGATTCGATAATTAATTCAAGTTTCTAAAGTAGCTGCGCCACTTTAAAAACTTGAGGATAAAGGTTAAAGGATAAAGGTTAAAGATTTAGCATCTCACATTTGTTAAGTAGGAAATATTTCCTGAATTTGAATCGTAGTATCATTAAACATTAACCTTTAAACATTAACCAGTGAGCATGCTCTCGGCATGCGAAACTTAAATAATATAGAATGCTATCCAAGCTTGATGAAATAAGACTGCTGTCGCAATGCGCCCTGGCCGACAACCGGGACGCATTCGGCAGGCTCGTCGAGGCCTATCAGCCGCGCGTGCGACGGTTCCTGCTCAACCTGACCATGGGCGACGAGATGCTCACCGACGACCTCGCCCAGGAGACATTCATCAAGGCCTATGTGGGCATCCGCGGCTTCAAGGGGATGTCGGCCTTCGGCACCTGGCTCTACCGCATCGCCTATAACGAGTTCTACAACCATGTGCGCCGTCACCACGAGGAGCATGTCGAGGACATCGCCCGCATGGGGGACGCCAGCACTGCCGCCACCGACGCCATCGAGGCCTCGATGACCGTCCAGGAGGCGTTGACGCGCCTGGGGGACAACGAGCGTGTCGCCGTCACCCTGTTCTACATCGAGGACCAGCCCTTGAAGCAGGTCGCCAAGATCATGCAGATGCCCGAGGGCTCGGTGAAGTCCCTGATCCACCGCGCCAAAGGCAAGATGAGAGCCTTACTGGAGAAATAGCGATTAGCTGTTCGGCCACGCCAAGGCGAGGCCCTACAAACTTAAAACTTAAAACTCAACAATATGAATATCAACGAAGAAGACAAGAAACTGGCGCAGATGCTCAAGCAGGGCGCGCATGACCCGGGGGAGAATCCCTGGTTCACCCGCCGCGTGCTCAACAAGCTGCCTGAGCGCTCTCCACGCGGATCCTGGGCCACAACGGTGGTCTATGCCCTCGCGCTGGTGGCGTGTGTCCTGTGCTGGCTGATGATGTGGCGCGGCCAGGAGGCCTCAGGCGTCATCACCGTGCGCGATGTGCTCTATAATGTCATGATGGGCGCCGTCACGCTCACCGTGCTGTGGCAGACCATCACCGCCGTCCTCCACGCCGCCGATGTGTGACCCCGAGAACTCAGAGAGCTCCGAGAGCTCCGAGGACCCCGTAGGGCCTCGCCT
>JAFZSS010000182.1 GCA_017619255.1 Muribaculaceae bacterium | reverse complement strand
TCCCACTTGAAGAACTTGATATCGCCATCCATACAAATGGGGCGTGAGATATCCCATTCTTCGTCGTTTAATGATGCGGCCAGCACATTGCGTGCAAAGCCTTCGCTAATGCTCTTGGCAATGTCCAGAGGAGTCACTCCATCCTCATATTGACGCACATTGCCGTCAGGAAACTTAATGTTAATCATAATAAGTTGTTGATAGTTAAAGGTTTGCGTTGTGCCCTACAACAGCACAACAATTCAAGCTGCAAAGGTAGCAAGATTTTTTTATTCAGCATCCACAACTCCTGCAAAAAATATTACCTTTGCAGTAAGATAACCACAAGTCACTGAGATGAGTCACCCGTCGGCCATAGCGCAACTGCAACAGCAACGGCACCTGCTCCAACTGGAATACCAGGAGGAGAAGGAGGCCTTCCGCATGCTCACCGAAAGCATCGGCCTGGCCCGCAAGGTGACGCGCGGCGACGCCTGGTACCCGCTGCGCCTGGGCCGCACCTACTACAACTCGGTCAACCAGTACTGCATCGAGGTGACGCGACAGGCCGACGAGGAGATCGACCACAACTTCGAGTACGGTAAGCCGGTGGTGTTCTTCAGAACCGAGGTGCTCGCCGGTGACCTCAAGCAGGCGACAGGAATCCGTTACTTCAACTTCACGGGGACCATCTCCTATGTTGATGGCAACCGCATGGTCATCGCCATCCCCGAGGGGCACACGCTCGAACTGCAAAACGCGCCGATGCCGCTGGGTGTGCAGCTATTTTTTGACGAAACAAGTTACCGCATCATGTTCGACGCCTTGGACCGCGTCATCAACGCCAAGGGCAACCGGCTGGCCTATCTGCGCGACCTGTTCTACTCCCATCAGCCCGCCCAGACTTTTACTTTTGACGCGATGCGCTTCCCGTGGCTCAACGCCAGCCAGGAGCGGGCCGTCAATGATGTGTTGCGCGCCAAGGATGTGCGCGTGCTCCACGGCCCTCCCGGCACGGGCAAGACGACGACCCTGGTCGAGGCCATCAACGAGACGCTCAAGCGCGAGACGCAGGTGCTCGTGTGTGCCCAGAGCAACACCGCCGTCGATTGGATCAGCGAGAAACTGGTGGACTGCGGCATCCCGGTACTGCGTCTAGGCAACCCCACGCGCGTCAACGACAAGATGCTCAGTTTCACCTATGAGCACCGCTTTGCCGACCACCCCGACTACCCCAAACTATGGCAGGTGAGGCGCAACATCCGCGAGATGAGGCGCAAGCGACGCGAGTCGGGAGAGCGTTTTCACCAGAAGATGGAGCGGCTCAAGGAAGTGGCGGTCGAACTTGAGGTGCGCATCAACGCCGACATCTTCGGGCAGGCACGTGTCATTGCCTCTACTCTCGTGGGAGCGGGCAACAGGCTGCTCGACGGCCACAAATTCGGCACGGTATTCATTGACGAGGCTGCGCAAGCGCTCGAGGCGGCCAGCTGGATTCCCATTCGTCGTGCCAGCCGCGTGATTTTTGCAGGAGACCACTGCCAATTGCCACCCACGGTGAAAAACCTGGAGGCGTTGAAAGGCGGCCTTGGCATGACGCTCATGGAGCGCATCGTCAAGAACAAGCCCGAATGTGTCTCCATGCTCCAAGTGCAGTACCGCATGAACGACGAAATCATGCAGTTCAGCAGCGACTACTTCTACCATGGGCTGATGAAGTCGGCCCCCGAGGTGTCCCACCGTGTCATCCACGAGGGCGATGCGCCCATCTTGTGGTTCGACACCTCAGCACTTAACCTGGGCGAGGACGAGCGGCAAGACTTCAAGGAGCAGTTCATCGGCGAGACATTCGGCCGCGTCAACAAGGGTGAGGCCAACATAACCATCAGCCTGCTTCAAATCTATTTCCAGCGCGTCGGTAAGCAGCGCATCCTCGATGACCGCATCGATGTGGGCATCATCTCGCCCTACCGCGCCCAGGTCCAGTACCTCAAGCGCCTGATTAAGAAACGGGCCTTTTTCAAGCCCTTCCGCCACTTGATTTCGGTCAACACAGTCGACGGGTTCCAGGGCCAGGAGCGCGATGTGATTCTCATCTCGCTGGTGCGCGCCAACGAGAGGGGCCAGATCGGTTTCCTACGCGACCTACGCCGCATGAATGTCGCCATGACCCGAGCCCGCATGAAACTCTTCATCCTGGGCGACGCCCCCACCCTGACGCGCCACCCCTTCTACAAGCAGCTATACGACTACATCTTAGCCCTGCGTGGACTCTCCGATAATTAGCAGTAAATCACGAGGCCGCGTCAATGACACGGCCTCGTGTGATGAAATGCGGGTTATGACAGGCTATTGCTTGATGACGGCATAGTTCTTGTTCACCCAGTAATAGTTGCCCTTATGAAGGATCTTATACCAGTCACCAGACTTGCCGCAGTATTGATACCTGTCACCTTTGTTGGTCCTCAGTCCCGAATCCTTGCCACCGGGCGAGGTTCTCATAATCACCTTGTCGCCCGTGATGACAACAGTGGCTTTATTCTGTTCCTGCGAGATGCGTTTGACATATTTCGAGGAGATATACACCACCTTCTTGCCATACTGCACCTTGTACCAACCGTTGTCATAGTCAAGCCACTGGAGATAAGCTCCAGTGTTCACTCTCAGGCCTGTGTCGGTGCCGTCAGGCTTTGCCCTGAGCCTCACACTGTTTCCTGTCACTTGAAGCCACCCCTCGGCAAACACCGAGATGGCCATGAATGCAAATAAAATCGTGAAAAGTACTCTTGCTCTCTGTTTCATCATTCAAAGGGTTTTAAAGTCAATAAATCATGTCGCAAATTAAGCAAAAAAATCTGACTTTTCCAAATATTCATGTAATTTTCTGCAGGTCTTTTCCATCAAGCGGGCTGTTGACGCATCTTTTTGAGCCAATAGAAATAACCCAGAACTGCCATCACGGTGTAGAAGCCGTAGAGGCAAGCAGTGAAAGGAATCTGCTTGTAGATGTAGAGCACGGTGCAGACGAGGTCCACGACAAGCCACAAGAGCCACTGCTCGGCATATTTCTGTGCCAGAGCCCACAGGGCGACAATGCTCAATGCGGTCGTGAAGCTGTCACACAAGGGTACATTGCTGTTGGTGAATGTGACCAGTATCCAATAGATGCCGCCCCACAGCGCCAGCCCGATGAGCGTCACGGGCAGCACACGCCGCAAGGGGAAATGGGTGATAGGGCGTTCGGCAGCCTTCTCCCCTGCCCCGCCGGTGTCGTCAGTACGGCCTCGAGCCCATCGCCACATGGCGTAGCCATAGACAGCAGCAAGCACATAATAGACCTCCATGCCGAAGTCGGCATACAGGCCGCGCGCCCAATAGAGGTAACCGTGCACGATGGGCATGACGATGCTCACCAGCCACAGCCAGATGCTCGCCTTGAACTCGAGCCACAGGTAAATGAGCCCGAGCACCAGGCCCACCATGTCGATGGCTTTGACCCAAGTAAAATCGCTGAAATATTGAACCACTGCGTCCATTATAGTTCAAAACTATAGTTACTATAGTGCCTATAGATACTATAGGTTTTATCGTTTAAAAGCGGAAAGTGATGTGGCCAAGTGCGTTAATGCCTGCCATGGGATAGAAACGGGGGTCGCTGTACAGGCTGTATTTGTTTTCCTTGCTGCCGCCAGGATAGAGGGCACAAGTCTGCGAATAACCGTTGGTCTCGTATTTCTCATCCAGCAAGTTGTAGATCGTGGCGCCCACCGTGATGCTGCGGATGTTCGGCAGCTTGAAAGTATAGGCCACATCCAGGTTGTTGACGAAATAGGGATCCAACGAGTCTTCCTGGCGCTCAAAGTTATCGAGGTACTGGCGCGAGACATACTGCGACTGTAGCGTGGCCGTGAAGCCCTTGTAGTCCAGGGCAAGCATGCTGCCCACGGTCACGCTGGGCGAGAAGGCGATGGTGGTATTGCCCGCATGAATCTCGGTCTGGGTCCACATCTCGTCCCACGAGTCGGCATCATAGTCGCTCACATAGCCCACATAGTCCTTGATGCGGTTGCGGCTCAGCGTGGCGTTCACATCCCAGCGCAGCCAGTCGGTAAATCGGTAACCCGCCATCAGCTCGATGCCCATGCGGTAGCTATTGGGAACATTCTCGGCCATCAGTTCACCAATTTCGTTGATCTTGCCGTTGAGCACCAACTGGTCCTTATAATTCATGTAATAGAGATTGACACCTGCCACAAAACGATTAGTGCGGAACTCGTAACCGGTCTCCCAGTCATAGAGTTTCTCTCTCGTGGGATGCTGCAGGAACAGGCCGTCGGTGTAGTTGTTGCGTGTCGGCTCCTTCTGCGCCACGGCAAACGAGGCATAGACACGGTTCTTCAAATCAATCTGCCAGTTCAGACCCGCCTTGGGGTTGAAAAAGTCAAAGGGCTCGTCGATGTCAAGCACTTGCAAGTGCTCGGGGTTGGCGGTCCAGTCCCACTTATCGTTGTTGCCCGTGATGCGATAGTCGATGTGACGATACTGCAGGTCAGCATAGGCGCTCAGGCCGCCGGTGATCATGTAGTTGCCCTTAATATAGATGTTGTAGTCGGTTTTGCGGCCGTTGTTGCGATAATACTCATGATCGGGGGCCAGCGGGCTGGTGTAGTTTTCTACCCAGATGACTTGGCCGTAGTGGTCGTTGCTGTAGCGGTTAATGCCGCCACCCAATGTGGCTGCCAACCGTTCTCCGCTGTATTGCAACGAGAATACGCTGCCACCAAAGTCGCTGTCCACGCATTTCTTGCGCACGAGGCTCGCCTTCTTGCTCGTGCCCTCGGCCGTCACCACGGGCTGCAAAGCATATTCCTTAAGCGTGCGGGCGTTCTTATATTCCTGGTAGTAGCCGAAGCCATCAGTATAATGCAATGCCATGGTGAGTTTCCACAAGGGGCTGAATATCTGATTCCAAATGAGCTGGTAATGCGTCTGGCGGTAGATGTCCTTCTGGTCTTTGTAGAAGCCGGTCACCTTGCCGTCGTGCTTGATTTCGCCGTTGGGGTTATAGGTGCGGTTGTTCTCGAGGTCGTCGCGGCTGATGCCGTCCCATGCGTGGTAAGTGTCTTCCTTACCGCCATAGGTGATGAAACGCAACGATGTGCCATTGTTGAAGTATCCCAGCTGACCGAAGTAACTGACCAGTTCGCTGCTGGCACGGTCGCGGTAGCCGTCACTGCCAATGTGCGACAGGCGCGCCTCGATAGCCCAATGGTCACCCAGCATACCGCTGCCCACACGCAGGGTCTCCTTGTTGGTATTGAACGAGCCATAGCTGCCCGAGAACTCGGCATAAGCATCACGCGAGAAACTCTGAGTCCTCATGTTCACGCTGCCACCGAAAGCTCCCGAACCATTGGTCGAGGTGCCCGCCCCACGCTGCACCTGCACATCACGCAGCGACGAGGCAAAGTCAGGAGTGTTCACCCAGTAGATGCTGTGGCTCTCTGCATCGTTCTGCGGAATGTCATTGACGGTGATGTTGATACGAGTGGCATCAGTACCACGCACGCGCATCGATGTGTAACCCACGCCTGCGCCCGCATCACTGGTAGTGATGACCGACGGTGTCATCGCTAGCAGGAACGGGATGTCCAGACCATGGTTCACTGCGGCAAGCTGCTTGCCGCTAACATTGGTATAAGCCACAGGAGTGTTTTCGGAGGCACGCGTGCCAAGCACCTCCACCTCGCTCAAGGCGATGGAGGGCACCGTATCCACTGCAGCGGGCTGTGCCGCCACGGCGAGGGTCGCCAGCATCGTGGCAACCACAAGTAAGGTCTTCTTCATTGTTTTAATTAATAAGTTATTCTCTACGCCGGCATTGTCCGGATCAGATCCGATGGGTATGTTCTCAGCCCCGCAGGGCACCCCAAACTCATTGAATCACGGGGCAAAATTAGTGCAAGGTGAGTGAAATGCCAAATTTATTTGAGCATTTCCGAACCGCAGCCTAATTTCGCCGAAGGTCAAAGATAGTGCAAGGTGAGTGAAATGCCTAAATCATTGGAGCATTTCCGAACCGCAGCCTATCTTCGCCGAAGGCAAAGTGAGTCGATTTCTTGCAATGGCGCAAAATTTGTACTACCTTTGTAAAATCAAACCAATAAAACGAGTATATCGATATGAGAAAGAGACTATTGATAGCCCTGGTGGCAGTGTTGAGCGTGATCATCGCGGCTGATGCGTGCACATCGGCCATCGTGAGCGGCAAGCTGACGGCTAACGGGCGTCCGCTGATGTGGAAGAACCGCGATACAAACGACCTGAACAACCGCGTGGAACGCATCAAGGGACATGACGGGCTGATGGAATTCGTCGCGCTATTCGATGCGCGCGACCTGCAGGACACCGCGGCTTGGATGGGCTTCAACGAGGCAGGATTCGCCATCATGAACACGGCATCCTACAACCTGAACGGCAACGACGGCGTGAAGAACATGGACCGCGAAGGCGAGCTGATGCGCTATGCCCTGGAGCGCTGCAAGACAGTCGACGACTTTGAGAGCCTATTGAAGACGCTGCCCAAGCCCCTGGGTGTGGAAGCCAACTTCGGCGTCATTGACGCGCAGGGCAACGGCGCCTACTTCGAGACCGGCAATTACAAATATGTGAAGTATGACCTGGCCGACGCCCAAGACGGCATCCTCGTGCGCACTAACTACAGCTACAGCGGCGCGAAGGACAAGGGCATGGGCTATGTACGAGAGAAGAACGAGAAGACACTGCTCGCTCCGCACATCGCTGCCCAGGACATCACCCCGGCCGTGTTCACCGAGGAGCTGTCTCGCACATTCTACAATTCGCAGCTGGGAAAAGACTTCACACGCAGCGGTGATACATGGGTTGTGGACCAAGACTTCATCCCTCGACGCATCTCCAGCGCCAGCGTAGTCATCGAGGGCATCGTGCCTGGAGAGAATCCGCGCCTGACAACGATGTGGGTGGCATTGGGCTACCCCCCTTGCGCCGAGGTGTATGCCGTGTGGGTAGGTGAAGACGGCGTGGCGCCCGAATTGACGGGCACGACAGCCGAGAACCACTCGGTACAGTGTGACAAGGTGAACAAGCGCAAGGAGGAAGTGTTCCCTGTCACCCGCGGCAACGGCAAGCAGTACCTGAACCTATCGAAACTCTATAACAACGAGGGCACGGGCTATTGCCAAACGCTGATGCTCAAGAACCGGCAGGCCTACAAGCGCGGCTATGAGGAAATCGCACGCCGACGCGCACTTTACAGTAAGAAAAAGAAAAAATAGACTTCAGACTCCCGCTCGTTGAACGATGATGAGAATTGAAAACTGCAAAGTCACAGCAGGGGCTTACATGCGGTGCCTGTGCGGCATGTTCGTGGCCGAGAATTGGCTGTGGATGGCGCTGCCTCTGGCAGTGTGCGCCGTGTTGGCCATCTGGATCGATGTGCGGTTCATCATCGTGGGACTGATGGTGTTGACTATCGTGCTGCCGATGGTGCTTGCCCTACTCTACTTTTACTACGATTTCTCACCCGAGGCGCGTTGGTCCATCATGGAGAAGCAAGTGGACTTGGATAACGACGGGCTGACGCTGACATTCAGCGACGAGCGCATGAAAAAGCACATCATCCTGCGGGACAATGTGCGTGATATCATCGAAAAGGATGATGTGTGGATGCTGATGCTGAGCGGCGGGAAGCGTTACACCTGCCTGATGCTGCCGTCGTCAGCTATAAATCCAGATGTCGCGCAACGCCTTAGGCAATTCATCGCGCAAACTCATTAACAAGTCGCTGTCGTCGCTACGGGCGACATAAACACACTTCATGCCTTTATAATCAAGCAATTTCATCAAGGGCACCAGTTGGGGATACTTCTTCTTGAACTTCTCCAGCTCATGCTGACTGCGCACCGTGGCAATCACCATGTAATAATGTCCTGACTCGTTGCCCACGCTGGCGATAGTGGGTTGCTGTGGCTGCTCCACAGGGATGACAGTGGGAGCCGGCGCTTCCTGCTCGACAGTCACACTCAGCTGCTGTGGTTGCGGAGCTGTCACGGTGGGTGCCATGCTGGCCAGTTGCTGGTTACCACGGTCAATGGTGATGGGAGTCGTAAGCATAATGCCCAAGCCAATGAGCACAGCAACGCTGGCGGCAACCCGGGCAGCCTTGCGGACGAACAAGTTGCGGCCCTGCGGCACGATAGCAGCTTGGGGTTCCTGCTCAAGGGCGGCAACCTTCTTGATAGACAAGTCACCGAGGCCATAGTACTGGTCACATCCATTAGCGCGCATGAAGGGCACGAACTCAATGTAGCGGCCCTTGACACGACGGAAGTAACCAAGCCTGCCCATCGACACCTCACAATCCTTCGCTAACTGTTGGCGGAATGTCTTCACGCTGTCGGCAATGAAACGCATGGCCTCGTCATAGGTCATACCTTCGCGCCGCATGAGGGACTGCGCCAACAAGCCGTCGTTGTGAGTGGCGCTGGCGTTGAATCCGATGATGCGGCGGGGCCGCTGCATTGTGGCGCTATCCTCCTCGTAACGGGCGGGACTGCAATTGGCAATGAACGCGCCCCAACCAGGGATGGCCACACAATCATGGCGCGTCATCAGGAATTCGATATGTTCGGTAATTGAAAACATCACACAAAAGTACTGCTTTAGTCAATAACGGCAAAACTTTAGGCAGGAAAAGTTATTAAACACTTTTCATTTACCTCGCGCAGGAAAAGACCATGCGATAGGCATCAGCCTTTTTCTCCAATGCCAACGGATAGGCCCTCGAAGTGGAAGGCATGCGCCACAAGGTGATGTCATGGGTGCCAAAGCGACAGGCCACGGGATGGCCTATGGGCGGCACATCGATCGAGGCTTGGGTCGCCACCACACTCGTGGCCTTCTCCCCCGTGGTAATGACGCTCGTAATAGATGGATGAGCATCGAGCAGAGCCACGAGGTCGATGGGCTCAACAATCTCAAGGAATTTGTCACTCGCGTTGTCCTTGAGACGGCGCACGGCCATCGCAGTGTCCCATAGAGCGATGTGCTCCCTGTCAAGAAATGCTTTGATAGCGGCAAGGTCGAATCGGCGTGAACCGCTATCCCATAAGGCATCACGGTCGTTCATGAAAATAAGGCCTATCACGCGCCAAAAGTCATTGATGCGGTTCGGGTAGAAGAAAGGCATAGACCATCGCTCGGGCTTCGGGGGGAAGGTGCCGAGGAAGAGATACCGTGCCCCATTGGGGATGTAGGGAGGCCAGGGATGGCGTTCCACTGGAGGTTGAGTCATGTTCATGGTGCAAAGAAAACGAAAAAAAAGGGTTGTCGAATGTGTTTTTACTGAAAAAAACGACGATTATCGCAATTTTTATTACCTTTGCAAGTTAGAACAATATAATCACTAAATAAATACGAATATGAAAATCGGAAAATTACTTTTCATGGCGGCCGCTGCGCTGTTGCTTGTTGCTTGCCAGAGCGCCAAAGAGGTGCCCTATATGACCAACATCGACCAGATTCCTACGGCAGCACTAACCGCAGCCTCGACACAGGCTGGCGACTTCACCATCAAGCCTGGCGACATGTTGCAAATTAATGTGGCGGGCTCAAACGCCGACGCTGTGAGACCATTCAACAAACTCCAGTACCTGCCAACCACCGAGACTGGATCCTATACGCGTAACTATGGTGATGTGTCGAGCATCTACTACCTTGTGGATGACAACGGCAATATCGACTTCCCCGTACTGGGCAAACTGCACATCAAGGGGATGACCAAGAATTCACTTGAAGATTACATTGCCTCACTGCTCCACCCGCGTTACCTCAATGAGAAACCCAGTGTGGAGTGCCGCATTCAGAACTTCCGCGTGTTCTGTATCGGTGACTTCAATGCCCCAGGTGTGATTCAGGCGGCCAACGGCAGATTGAACATCATCGAAGCCATCGCGATGTGCCGCGACTTGACCTTGCAAGGCCGTCGTGACAACCTCATGCTCATCCGCACCGACCCCAGCGGTCAACGCTATGTGAAACGCATCAACCTGAATGATGCCAACTTTATCACAATGCCTGAGTTTGAGTTGCAACAGAACGACATTCTCTATGTTCAACCCAATGAATCCAAGGCGCGTCAGTCATGGAGCTCGCCTCCCCAGTTGGCTTGGGGTCTGGGCCTACTCAGCACCGCAATGTCGGTTATCACATTTATAACGGTGATGGCTAAGAAATAAACTTGTTTCAAACGAGCCACAGGGCGATTCATTTTCACGATGAATCGCCTTGTTTTTTATATAGTGACAAAATGGCAGATTTAGGGCATTGGCATAAGTGTTGAGAGGTATTCAGGCGGGTAACTAACCCCAAAAAATGAAAAGAAAGGAGACACAACAATATGAACTTTAACAATTTCACTATCAAAGCACAAGAGGTCGTCCAAAAAGCCGTACAGCTGACCAGGACGAACGGCAACCAAGCCGTGGAGCCCGAGCATCTGCTCAAGGCCGTCATGACCGAGGGCGATGCCGTGGTGCGCTTCATCTTCCAGAAGCTGGACATCAATCCTACGGGGGTGGAGAGGGCCCTGGAAACCGCATTACAGAAACTGCCGCGTGTCAACGGCGGCGAACCCTACCTGAGCAACGATGGCAGTAAGGTGTTGGAGAAAGCCACCGACATCGCCAGTAAGAACAAAGACCAGTATGTCACTGTCGAAGCATTGCTGATGGCGCTGTTTGAGGTCAAGTCCACAGCATCGACCATCCTCAAGGATGCCGGCTTGACCCATGACGGTCTTAAGGCCGCCATCGAGGAGTTGCGCAAGGGTAAAAACGCCACTTCACAGAGCGCCGAGGAACAGTACAACGCTCTGAGCAAGTACGCCGTGAACCTGAACGAACGGGCACGCCAGGGCAAACTGGATCCCGTTATCGGTCGTGATGATGAAATTCGTCGCGTGCTGCAGATCCTGAGTCGCCGCACCAAGAACAACCCCATCCTCATCGGTGAGCCAGGCACTGGTAAGACCGCCATCGTAGAGGGACTGGCACAGCGTATCGTGCGTGGTGATGTGCCCGAGAACCTGAAGATGAAACAGGTCTATTCGCTCGACATGGGTGCACTGATTGCCGGTGCCAAGTATCAGGGTGAGTTTGAGGAACGCCTCAAGTCGGTCATCAATGAGATCACCCAAGCCGAGGGCGAAATCATCCTGTTCATCGATGAGATTCACACGCTGGTGGGTGCCGGCAAGAGCAGCGGCGCGATGGATGCCGCCAATATCCTCAAGCCTGCCCTGGCACGGGGCGAGCTTCGTGCCATCGGTGCCACCACACTGGCTGAGTATCAGAAGTATTTCGAGAAGGACAAGGCCCTGGAACGTCGGTTCCAGAGCGTGCTTATCGACGAGCCGTCGGTGCCGGACACCATCAGTATCCTGCGTG
>JAFZSS010000181.1 GCA_017619255.1 Muribaculaceae bacterium | reverse complement strand
TCTTGGAGAAGTTGATTGTACTTAAAACTAAGGACTAGAAACTAAGGACTAGAAACTAAAATGGATTACAGCAGGATAGTGGACAGGCTCATCACGAGGCAACGGCGTGACTGGGACGAGGCCGGGCGCAACTATGCGGCGCTCGACAGTGTCGCCACGCGCTCGCTGTCGCTGGGCGAGTCCACCGTCGTGCTGCAATTCAATCCTGAGCGGCGCCGTTCGTCGGCCGCCGCCATCGACCGCAAGTCGCTGGCACGCCGCCAGTGTTTCCTGTGTGCCGAGAACCAACCTGTCAAGCAAAAGGCCGTGCTGTGGGGTGACCGTTACAAAATTCAAGTTAATCCATATCCCATCTTTAAGCGTCACCTCACGATAGCCGACCTGCGTCATGTGCCCCAGCGGCTGTCGGGCAGGGTGGGCGACATGTTGTCGCTGGCTCGGTCGTTACCCGGCTTTGTGGTGTTCTATAACGGCCCCTGTTGCGGAGCTTCTGCCCCCGACCATGCCCATTTCCAGGCTGGCGCCAAGGGCGAGATGCCGCTTTGTGACGAGTTGGCCCATGCCACGACTCATCTGCTCGCCGACGGCGACGAGGGCTTTATAGGCTATGTGGATCAACTGGGACGCAGCCTTTTCACGATTGAGACTTCAACCCAGCGTGCCGCCGAGCGTTTTGCCCTGCGCCTGCTGGACCTGCTGCCGGTGCCCGAGGGTGGTGACGAGCCCATGGTCAATGTGCTGTGTTGGTGGGATGCGACCGACCGCCTGTGGCATATGGTCGTTTTCCCACGACGCAAGCATCGCCCTGCCTGCTATGGCGAGGGAGAGGGCAAGCTGTTGCTCAGCCCCGCCTCGGTTGATATGGGCGGGCTGTGGGCCGTGCCCGAGCGCAAGGATTTTGACGCTCTCACGCCCAAGATGGTGCAGGCACTCTATGACGAACTCTGCATGAACCGTAAGGAGCTCTCCCTCGTGTTCAGCGGCTTCACCCACTACTGGGAAAACCTCCAACCCATCTAATGGGAAAATAGGGACGGTTCTTTTGATGACAAAAATAACTAGAAACTAAGGACTAGGGACTAGAAACTAAAGTATTATGGACGAGAAACAGATACCGCAAGTGCGGGTGGGCATCATGAATGAGCCCGAGATTGAGTTTGTGCTCAATGGCGACTACCGTGTGGGCAGCACCGTGATTAGCGGTGGCCAGACGGCACGGTGTGTCGATGGACAGGTCGAGTGGGGTGGCAACCGCTACGGCGAGCTGTTCTTTGAGCCTGTCGATGCCGAGAATGCCTCGTTCACGCTGAAGGCAGTGACCATCGGCGTGAGCTTCCACTGGAAACGCAAGGAGGACCAGACCTTTAAGGGCGCGCTGCACCTCATCGTCGAGGACGGCAAGCTCACGCCCGTCAATGTGTTGAGTGTCGAGGACTACTTGCTGAGTGTCATCTCCAGCGAGATGAGCGCCCATGCCTCTTTGGAGCTGCTTAAGGCCCATGCCGTCATCTCACGCAGTTGGCTGCTGGCACAGATTCACACTGAGGAGACCGTCAAGCCCGCCGAGCGCAACCCTGACGCACCGGGCGAGATGCTCGACACCCCCGAGGAACAGGTGAAATGGTGGGACCGCGACGACCATGTGAACTTTGATGTGTGTGCCGACGACCACTGCCAGCGCTATCAGGGCATCACCCGCGCCACGACCGATAAGGTGGAGCAGGCCATACACGCCACTTGGGGTCAGGTGTTGATGCACGGCGGCGCATTGTGCGACGCCCGTTTCAGCAAGTCCTGCGGCGGCGTGATGGAGGAGTTTGAGAACTGCTGGGAACCGCAGCATCATGACTATCTAGAGGCGCGCCGCGACGGTGAGAACGAGGAGGACTTCCCTGACCTCACCCGCGAGGACAACGCCGCCGAGTGGATTCTGTCCAGTCCCAGTGCCTTCTGCAACACCCGCGACCCCGAAATCCTCTCCCAGGTCCTCAACGACTATGACCAGGAGACCAAAGATTTCTACCGCTGGAAGGTGGAATACACTCAAGATGAGTTCGCCGCATTGATCAAGGAGCGCACGGGCATCGACTACGGCCGCATCCGCGACCTGCAGCCTGTGGCACGCGGCACCAGCGGCAGGCTGTACCGCCTGCGCATCGTCGGCGAGAAATGTGAACGCATCATCGGCAAGGAACTGACCATCCGTTACGCCTTGTCGCCCTCATGCCTGTACAGCTCGGCCTTTGTCGTAGAGAAACATGACAAGGGAGAGGACGGCTATCCCGCCAAGTTTGTGCTGCGTGGAGCAGGGTGGGGCCACGGTGTGGGCCTGTGCCAGATCGGTGCCGCTGTGATGGGCGCCAAGGGTTATGACTACAAGCAGATTCTGCTGCACTACTTTGTGGGTGCCAGCATCGAGAAGAGATATTAAGGACCTCAAAGACCTTAGAAACTTATAACTTAAAACAAGATAACGATTATGAATGAAGTACAGATTGAACCTAGACAGAAGACCCCTTGGTGGTGGGTGCCGACTCTCTACTTTGCCGAGGGCGTGCCTTACTTTGTGGTCAACAACATCTCGGTGATGATGTTCACCAAGATGGGTGTCCCCAACGGTGACATGTCGTTTTTCACGACATTGTTGTATTTCCCGTGGTTCCTCAAGGGCATTTGGAGCCCTATCGTCGATGTGGTGAAGACCAAACGCTGGTGGATTGTCGCTATGCAGGTCATCATGACGGCGATGCTTATCCTGCTCACCGTGACGCTGCCGCATCCCGATGGCGCGACCATCGCCAGTGGCAACACATCGATCAGCATCTTCTGGTTTACGCTGGTGCTGTTCATCATTGCGGCATTTGCCAGTGCAACCCATGACATCGCAGCCGATGGCTTCTACATGCTGGCGCACAGCCCGAGCAGCCAGGCGGCTTTCATCGGCATCCGCAGCGTGTTCTACCGTGTGGCTTCGGTCTTCGGTCAGGGTGGGCTGGTGTTCATTGCCGGCCTCATCGAGAAGAAGACAGACAATATCCCCATGTCGTGGCAGATTACTCTGGGCGTGTCGGCTGTTGTGTTCTTCCTGATCACGCTGTACCACACTTTCGCCCTGCCGCGTTCGGCCGATGACAAGCCGCGCAATGAGATGGCCGGTAATGCCGAAAATGCCACCAAGAGCAACCTGGCGGAACTGGGCAATTCGTTTGTGACTTTCGTCAAGAAGCCCGGTGTGCTGCTGGCCATCGCCTTCATGTTGCTGTACCGCTTGCCCGAGGGCTTCCTCATCAAGCTGTGCCAGCCCTTCCTCGTGCATGCTGTGGACAAGGGCGGTCTGGGCCTGAGCACCGAGATGGTGGGTACCGTCTATGGCGTGTTTGGCGTGATAGCGTTGTTGCTGGGTGGTATCCTGGGAGGTATCTACTCATCGCGCGTGGGTCTGAAAAAGTCGTTATGGGTGATGGCTGCGTGCATGACGCTGCCTTGCCTGACCTTCGTCTATCTGGCTATCGCACAGCCCACTAACATCGTGATTATCACCATTGCCTTGTGCATTGAGCAGTTTGGTTACGGCTTCGGCTTCACCGCCTACATGCTCTACATGATGTACTTCAGCGAGGGCGAGTTCAAGACTTCGCACTATGCCATCTGCACCGCCTTCATGGCACTGAGCATGATGCTGCCGGGCTTCGTCGCCGGTTACATCCAGGAGGCCATCGGTTATGTGAACTTCTTCTGGATGGTGATGGCGTGCTGCTTTGCTACGCTCATCGTGACTTACTTTGTGGATCGCACCATCGATCCCAACTACGGCAAGAAAACCGACAACAAATAAAACAACTGATTCATTTCAACAACTGAAATAAGTTTAATAAAACTACGGATTTTTCTGATTTATCTGAATGATATATGGAAAGATTTTTATACGAGAAAGAGTCTTATGCGATTAGGGGATGCTTAATGAGCGTTTTCAATGAGCTGGGTTCTGGTTTTCTGGAAAAAGTTTACCAAGAGGCCCTCGAGAGAGAGTTCATTGAGAAAAAGATTCCTTATAAGCGAGAAGCACCACTCACTATCATGTATAAAGGTCTTCCTCTACAACAGTTCTATATTGCCGATTTTATTTGTTATGACAAGATTATCGTGGAATTGAAGGCCGTTTCGGAATTAACTGATGTCCATTCAGCACAAGTATTTAATTATCTGAAAGCAACCGGATTTGATTTGGCAATACTTGTGAATTATGGCGAGAAGAATTTAAAAGTGGAGCGTCTGTTCAATTATAAAAAGAATCAGAAAAATCAGAAAAATTCGTAGTTAATAAATAATTCGTAGTTTATGAAGAAGATATTTTTGACATTGGTAGTGAGTGTGATGGCGGTGATGACGGCCGATGCGGTCGTTAAGCCAGGCATCGAGGTGTTGCGCGACGGCGGCTTTGCCGAATTGCAAGGCAAGCGCGTGGGCTTGGTGACCAACCCCAGCGGTATCGACAATAACCTCAAGAGTACCGTCGACATCCTCAATGAGGCACCAGGCGTGGAGCTCGTGGCGCTGTTCGGCCCCGAGCACGGTGTGCGCGGCAATGCCCATGCGGGTGACGCTGTGGGCGATGCTGTGGATCCGCTGACGGGCATCAAGATGTATTCGCTCTTTGGCAAGACGCATGAGCCCACCGCCGAGATGCTCGAGGGCATTGATGTGCTGGTCTATGACATCCAGGATGTGGGATGTCGCAGCTATACCTTCTATGCCACGATGGGCGTGTGCATGGAGGCCTGTGCCAAGTACGGTACTGAGTTCATGGTCCTTGACCGTCCCAATCCGCTGGGCGGCAACAAGGTCGAGGGTAACCTCGTCGAAGACGGCTATTACTCCTTTGTGAGCAAGTATCCCATTCCCTATATCTACGGCCTAACGCCGGGTGAGTTGGCCCTTTTCCTCAATGGGGAAGGCATCATCGCCGAGCGCTCTAAGACGGGTCACGGCTGCAAACTCACCGTCATCCCCATGGAGGGCTGGAAGCGCGAGATGAAGTTCCGCGACACGGGTATGCCCTGGGTGCTGCCCTCGCCGCAGATTCCCACACCCGAGAGTGCATTCTTCTATCCTGTGTCGGGCATCCTGGGCGAACTCTACATCTTCAATACCGGCATCGGTTACACGCTGCCGTTCCAAACCTTCGCCGCATCGTGGATCAATGCCGACTCGCTGGCGATGAGGATGAATGCCCTCAACCTGCCGGGCATGCACTTCAGGCCCATCAACTACAAGCCGTTCTTCGCCTTGAGCGTGGCGGTGGACCAGTCATTGCAGGAGGTGCACGGCGTGCAGACCTACATCACCAACCCCGATAAGGCCAACCTGTGCCTGACGCAGTTCTACTTCTTGCAGGTCATCCATGAGATGTATCCCCAGGTGGAACTCTTCGAGCAGAATCCCAAGCGCTATGCTATGTTCGACAAGGTGTGCGGCAGCAAGGAAATCCGCGAGCGTTTCATCAAGCGCTACAAGGTGGCCGATATCGCCGACTACTGGAACAAGGACGCCGAGGCCTTCCAGAAGCGCAGTTCGACCTATTACCTCTACAAGCCTGATATGAGGGGAGCAGACCGTATCTCGAAACTGCCTGCCAATGGTAAAATAGGCTTAGAACGCAAAAAGGATTAAGCATTAGGACAAAGACCCTAATAAACTAGGAACTAGGGACTAAGGACTAGAAACTATTATAATTATGGGTAAAGACAATAAACGGTTGAGGTCACTCGACATCCTGCGCGGTATCACCATCGCGGGGATGCTGCTGGTGAACAACCCTGGCTCGTGGAGCCATCTGTATGAGCCGCTGGAACATGCCCAGTGGATAGGGCTCACGCCCACCGACCTGGTGTTCCCGTTCTTCATCTTCTGCATGGGTGTGTCGATGGCATTCTCGCTGAAGAAGTTCAACTACAAGATGTCGGGTCCGCTGATGTGGAAGGTCGTGCGCCGCACGGTCATCCTGTTCCTCATCGGCTGGGCAGTGGGTTGGTTCGGCCACCTGGTGCGCGGCCTGTGCAAGGGCGACCCCTTCAGCGAGGCAGTGAACAATATCGACACGATACGCATCCTGGGCGTGTTCCAACGCCTGGCCCTGGTTTACTTCTTCGGGTCGTTGTGCGTAGTGCTGTTCAAGCGCAAGTTCATCCCGTGGCTCATCGGCATCATCCTGGTGGCTTATGCGCTGATTCTGGGCCTGGGCAACGGCTATGAGTTCTCGCTCGAGAACATCATTGCCCAGATTGACAACAGCGTGCTGGGCACTGACCACATGTACCACGAGAGCGCCTACGGCGAGCAGATCTCATTGGATCCCGAGGGCATCCTGAGCACCCTGCCGTGCATCGCCCATGTACTCATCGGTTATCTTGTCGGCCGGATGATCCTGTCGGTCCACAACAACACCGAACGCGTGACCAATTTGCTCCTGTGGGGCAGCATGATGGTCTTGGGCGGCTGGCTGCTGCAATACGGCATCCCCTGCGGCAAGAAAATGTGGTCCTCGACCTTTGTGCTCATCACCTGCGGCATGGCGATGTGCATCCTGGCGCTGCTCATCTACTTTGTTGATGTGAAGGAGAAAAAGGGCCGTTGGAGCCGTTTCTTTGAGTCGTTTGGCGTGAATCCGCTGGCGCTGTACCTGCTGGGCACTATCCTGGCCATCCTGTTTGGCGCCATCCCCATCGGCCACGATGCCGAGGGCGGCAACATCACCATCCACAGTGCGGTGTACAACTTCTTTGAGTCGTTCTGCAACGAGAAGACGGCATCGGCATTGTATGCAATCGCCTTTGTGCTGCTCAACTGGATTATCGGCCATATCCTCTACAAGAAGAAAATTTACATTAAGATATAAAGGCATTAAGGTCCTTAATGTCCTTAAGGTCTCTAAGATAGGAACAACAACTTATAACTCAAGATATTATGATGATTCTTATTGCTGATTGCGGCTCCACCAAGATTAACTGGACGCTGCTTAACGGAAAAGAGAAGGTGGCACAGATTTTCACCACCGGTATGAACGCGCTCCTGCTCACCGAGGAGGAGATGAAGGAACAGATCAAGAGTGAGCTGATGCCACACCTGACCAACTATAAGGTCGACGAGATCCATTACTATGGAGCCGGCATCGTCTCGGACGAAATCAAGCAGCAGGTGGTCAATGCCCTGCGTGCCAACTTTCTCAGCACTGGCAAAATTGAGGTGGCTACTGACCTGGTTGCCGCCGCACGTGCCGTCTGTGGCCGTCAGCCGGGCATCGCCTGCATCTTGGGCACCGGCAGTAACTCTTGCTACTATGACGGCGAGAAGGTCGTGATGAATGTTTCGCCGCTGGGCTACATCCTGGGCGATGAGGGTAGCGGTGCCGTCCTGGGCAAACTGCTCGTGGGCGATGTGTTGAAGAAGCAACTGCCGCAGCACCTGTGTGACAAGTTCATGAAGGAGTATAATTTGGATTACACGACCATCATCACCTCGGTTTACCGTAAGCCTGCCGCCAACAGATTCCTGGCGCAGTTTGCCCCCTTCCTGGAGCACAACATCGAGGAGCCGGCAATCCATGACCTCGTCTTCCGTGCATTTACCGACTTCTTCAAGCGCAATGTTGCCAGTTATCCGGGCTACAAGGAGCTGCCGTGCAATTTCGTGGGCTCTATAGCCTTCTGCGAGAAGGCGGTATTGCAAGAAGCAGCCGAGGCCATGGGTATCACCATCGGCACCATTATCAAGGACCCGATGGAGGGCTTGGTTAAGTATCACTCGGCCGAGGTATAACCCTTGTTGGGCCTCGCCTTGGCCGTTATAGTAAGGCAAAATGCCGATAGCATTACTGTTGTTAAATTATTAATTTGATAAGATTATGGCTTTTGAGAAAATCAGCGAACAACCGTCGCTATATGATAACCTGGAACAGAAGTCGGTGCTTGAGATTCTTACCGACATCAACCAGGAGGACCACAAGG
>JAFZSS010000180.1 GCA_017619255.1 Muribaculaceae bacterium | reverse complement strand
CGCTGACCTCCTCGGGGGTGACACCCAGGGCTTGGGCGACGAAGTCGTTGATGTGCGGGATGTAGGCACTCTCGTTGCGCTTGCCGCGATGCGGAACGGGCGTCAGATAGGGGGCATCCGTCTCCAGCAGTAAGCGGTCAAGACCGATGACGGGCAACAGCTGGGGCACCGTGCTCTTCTTGAAAGTGACCACGCCGTTCACGCCGAAGTAGAAATCACCGCGCTGGCGCACCCGCTCCACATCGGCGGGCGTTTCGGCAAAACAGTGGAACACGCCCTGCGGCACAGGACAGTCCAGATGGTCGATGACATCAAGGATGTCGTCGAGGGCCTCCCGGCAATGCATGATAAACGGCACTCCCAACTCGTGGCACCAATGCAGCTGGATGTCGAGCGCCCGTTGTTGCTGCTCGCGCCAGGTCTTGTCCCAATAGAGGTCGATGCCTATCTCACCGATAGCGACAACAGGATACTGGTCGAGCATGGGACGCATCCGGTCAAGCACCTCAAGGTAATCGTCATGGACATCCTCGGGGTGCAAGCCCAGCGTCATGGAGATGTAGTCAGGATAGCGCTCATGCAGGGTAGCCAGGCGCGGTACGCTCTCGAGGTTCTCGTTGGGCAGGATGATGTGGCGCACGCCGGCCTCGCGGGCACGGGCCACTACATCGTCTATATCCCCATCAAACGCATCACAATAGATATGTGAATGACTATCAACCATTTTAATAACTTCTTCCTGCGAGTTTGTTGGAGAGGGCGATGAAGGCTTGCTTGTCCTCGTCGCTCATTTTTACACGGTTGAAGGCGGCGATGGCGCGGGCATTATAGTCGGCAATGGCTTCCAGCGCGAGTTGGCGCACGCCCAGGCGCTCGTAGAGGGCGGTCACGGCAGGCACCTTGCTGTCACGCTCAACCTGGGTGTCGTCGAGCCAGCGACGCAGTTCCTCGGCATCGGCGCCCTGAGCCAACTGCATGGCGTTGATGAGCAAGAAGGTCTTTTTGTTGTTCATGATGTCGCCGCCGATTTCCTTACCGAAGGTCTCGGGGTCGCCCCACACATCGAGCATGTCGTCCATCAACTGGAACGCCAAACCCATGTTCACGCCAGCCTCGTAGATGGCATCGGCATCCTCGTCACGAGCGTCGGCAATCAGAGCCCCGGCTTTAAGGGCACAGCCCAGCAGCACCGAAGTCTTGAGGCGTATCATGTTGATGTATTCCTCTACGGTCACATCGTTGCGGTCCTCAAAGTCCATGTCCCACTGCTGCCCCTCATAGATCTCGATGGCGGTCTTGTTGAAGAGGTCCATTACCTCCTGGCTGCCAGTGCGGGCGATATACTGAGTGGCGATGGTGAGCATGGTGTCACCGCTCAGGATGGCTGTGTTGTCGTTCCAACGGCGATGCACGGTGGGCTTGCCACGGCGCACATCGGCATTGTCCATCACATCATCGTGCAGGAGCGTGAAGTTGTGGAACATCTCGATGCCGACAGCAGCATCGAGGGCGTTGTCCAAATCGCCGCCCAAGGCGTCACACGCCATCAAGGCGAGCACGGGACGGATGCGTTTTCCTCCCAGCGCCATGTGATAGGCGATGGGCTCATACAGTTGGCTGGGTTGCTCGGGGTAAGGAATCGCGGCAATCGCCTGATTCACGGTATCGAGATATTCTTGGAAGGGCTTCATAATAGTTGGGAGTTAGGAGTTAAGAGTGAGAAGTTATCTTATTCCTGCTTTTTCAAGGCAGATTTATAGGCGGTCTCAAAGACCGAGAATTCCTCAGGTGAGTAGATAGTCTCGCGCAGGTCGGTGATGCGGGCATTGATGTCATCCATGTCGGCACCGGGCTGGTTGGCGTCATGGGCCAGGGCAACGCCCAGGTCGGCAGGACGCGACGACTGGGCATACACGCACATCTGCTCATGCAGAGAGTAGCCGGCGGCGATGGCTTCCATCGTGCTGTCAAAGACCTGGACATGGCGGTCATATCCCACGGTGTAGCACAACCAGTGGATGAGTTCCAGATAATCGGCGGCCGAGTCTGTGTCAAAGAGCCTTAAACGCAGCAGTTCCATCATCGGCGGGCACTTGAGCTGGGCCAGTTCGGTGGGCGATAAGACGATCACATGGGCCGCCTGCAACAGCGAGTCCCGCCCGTCATCGATCAGAACCGAGGAAAAGGCGCGGTTGGCGGCCTTCACCTCCCATGGCCAGCGCAGACTGTCGTCACGCAGAGCGTTGAAGCGCTTAACGGCCTGCCTCATCGCCGCCGTGTCGCCCCACGCCTTGAGGAACTCACGCCCCGCGACCTCGCCCCGCTTGGAGGCTCCGCCACAAGCGGTGAGCAACAGCATCACGGCTATCAGCATTAGTGGTAATCGTTTCATTTCTCGTCAGGGAATATGGTTTGATACAAGGGCTTGTCTTTCTCTTTCAGGTAAGCGCGGAAGGCCTCGTCAAAGGCGCGTACCGCCGCCGAATCGCGCTTCAGGGCATAGACGCTCTGCTTGGCCTTGGCATCCATGACGGCACGCTCCATCGACATCGTGTCGGTGTGGTCGATGACCACCAGCGCGGCAGCAGCGCGCATACCGCTGTCCCGGGCCTCGGCGTCCAGAGGCGATTTCTCCTCGCTACACGCCGCCATCATCAGCGTCAAAGCAATGACCAGATGTAAAAGATACTTCATAGTGTCATCTTGTTTTGCCACAAAATTACAAATAAAAGCAGTGCAATGTGTCATTTTTTTATGCTTTTTTCATTATCTTTGCCCGCAAATAGCAAGCATCAACCACAACGACTGGAAACAAATGACAATGAAAAAGATTACGATTGCGATTGACGGACACTCGTCAACGGGTAAGAGCACGATGGCCAAAGCGCTGGCCCAGCGCATCGGCTATGCCTATGTGGACACGGGCGCGATGTACAGGGCCGTGACCCTGTATGCGCTGCGCAACAAACTCATCAAGGGAGAGATGGTCGATGAGAAGGCGCTCAAGGAACACCTGAAGCGCGGCGACATCGCCATCACCTTCCGCCCCACCAAGGAGGGCAAGAGCGTGACAGTGCTCAACGGCAAGAATGTGGAGCGCTACATCCGCTCGATGCGTGTGAGCAATGTGGTGAGCATCATCGCTGCCATCGGCTTTGTGCGCAAGGCGATGGTCAAGCAACAACAGGCCATGGGCAAGGATAAGGGCGTGGTCATGGACGGCCGCGACATCGGCACCGTGGTGTTCCCCGACGCCGAGATGAAGGTTTTTGCCACGGCAAGCGCCGAGGTGCGCGCACAACGCCGCTTCAACGAGCTACGCGGCAAGGGCGACACGACCACCACCTTTGAGGAAGTGCTGGCCAATGTCACCGAGCGTGACCGCATCGACAGCACCCGCAAGGAGAGTCCGCTGCGCCAGGCCGAGGACGCCGTGGTACTGGACAACTCCAACATGACCATCGACGAGCAGAACGAGTGGCTCTATAAGCTTTACCTTAAGAGAGTTAGGAGTTAGGAGTTGGGGCTCGAGAGAAAAGTGGCGATTATCGAGATTGATAAGGGGTCGGGATTCTGCTTCGGAGTGACGACGGCGATCCGCAAGGCCGAGGAGGAGCTCAACAAGAGCGGCCACCTGTACTGCCTGGGCGACATCGTGCACAACACCGCCGAGGTGGACCGCCTTGCCAGCCGCGGCCTGGAGACCATCACCCATGAGCAGCTGGAGCAGCTGCACGATGTGAAGGTATTGCTGCGTGCCCACGGTGAGCCGCCCGAGACCTATGAAATCGCGCGCCGCAACCGCATCGAGATCATCGACGCCACCTGCCCTGTGGTGCT
>JAFZSS010000179.1 GCA_017619255.1 Muribaculaceae bacterium | reverse complement strand
CAACTTGTCGAAGGTCTTCTTCAACTCGGGATCAATCTCCTTGACCTCGCCCTGCTTCTTCTGACGCGGCGCGGCATAGTAACTGATGTCCTGGTAATCGATGTCGGGCACATGCACATGGCCCCAGGTCGGCGCCTTCAGCGTCAGCCAGTGGCGGTAGGCCTTCAGGCGGAACTCCAACAGCCACTCGGGCTCACCTTTCCGGGCCGAGATGCGGCGCACCACATCCTCGTCAAGCCCCTTGGGGATGACCTCCGTCTCAATGTCGGTCACAAAGCCGTACTTATACTCAGCCTGTGCCGCCTCCTCTATAATTTGATTCCCTTTTTCAGGTTTCTCGTTCTCTTTCATTCGGTCAAAACTTTACCTTTGCTAAAAGCGGTGCAAAGATACTGCAAGCCGTGGACAGGACAAAATGAATTTCTTTTTTTCTGCCATATCGCCACCCATCTTCAAGGTTGCGTGAGTGTAAGTTGACATGCGTAAAGCGCTGTTACTGGAGGATGAGGGCGATGAGGGCATTGACATCGGCGATGTTGATTTCGCCGTCGCCGTTGACATCGTCGGCAGGAGTGCCTCCTGCGCTCGACAGAATTATGTCGATGAGGGCGTTAACATCGGCGATGTTGATTTCATAGTCACCATTCAAATCTCCAACGAGACCTTCCTGCGAGATGTTGGGATAATGGCAGTAAAAAGACTTCAGGGCCAATGTGTAGTCGCCCGCCGAAGCGGTTTTGTCGAGTGTGAACTTGATGGTCTTGATGGTCAAGGGATAGGTACCAAGGTTGTCGGCTCCGCCCAGAGCATCGAGATTCAACAGGATGGTATAATCTTTGCCCGCCTCAAACATGTCGCCTTCCTCCGGGTCGATTCTGAGGAAGTTAGATGTGGTGTAGTAGCGGTTGCGCGTATCAATCTGCACATAGTCGACGGGCATGGAGCTGTTGAAAATAAGCCCTACAGCATCGGGCAGGCTATACAGCGTCAGGTCCTTGCTCATCTGCAGATAGGGGGCGCGGTTAGTGCTGTAGGTATAAGAAATGATGCCCGTGGCCTCGTCGATGGTGATGTTCTTGGCTCCGGCACCCTTGAAGGTCCAGCCGTCCCAGGTCTGATACAAATAGGGCGAGGGACTGATTTCTACCGTCACTTCGGTGCTGTCGCTGTACTCCCCTACTTCGCAAGCCAGGGTTGTCGAACCGACTCTCTCACCACGCAGCACACCGTCTGTCACCGAGACGACATCGCCGTCGCCAACGGTCCAGTCGAGGGTTGCCGGGTCATAGAAATAGGTGTTGGCATTCACTGTGGCGGTCACCTCGATGGGATAGTCACGGCCGTCGATGAGGATGGGATGCAGCGTGATGGCGGGCTGTGCAGCGATGATGCGCACGGGCACTGTCGCCGTCATTTCGCCCAAGGTTGCCGTGAGTGTGCCGCCTGTGACATCACCACCTGCTTTAAAGGTATTTCCGCTCGTGGTGCCCAGCGACGGGTCACACGACAGGGTCACGCCCTGCACATCCTCGTCAACGAGTTCGCCGATGCTGTTATATCCCAGGATGCGGGGTGTTGCGGTGGAATACTGCGGCAGGTCGATGCGGTGCAAGTCAAAGGCGATGCTTGCCACCTCGTTGTCCTCCTCGCCCACTGCCTCGACGAGCCATCCGCAAGCCACGGCGCGCGGTGTGCCCTCGGTGGTGGTGTTGATGATTTTGCCGAAGAGCATCATCTCGGCTGAGCCGCCGGCATCCATGTTGACCATCTCGGTCACATCAGGGCACATCTGCTTCAGAATCTGGCAAGCCACCGCCGTGGGGCAACCAGCCGACAATCCATAGAGAGGGCTCGTGGCTTTGTCGATAACCAGCAGGTATAAGTGCTTGCCGTCAGCGCTGCTCCCGTAGCAGGTGCGTGAATAAACCTGGCTATTGTAGGTCTCGTCATAGTTTCGCTCCAGCAACTCGCCACCATGCATAATGGGAGCGTTACCCCACACCATGTTCTCGATGTCGGGGCGCAGGCCCTCTTTGTCGTCATCGAGGCAAGTCCAGCCCGAGGTGATTTCAATCTCGTCGCCCACGGCCAGCGCAGCCATCGCGGCCTTGTTGGCATCGCCGGTGACCGACAGGCAGGCGTCATAGGAGCCCAGCGTCTGTCGATCGGCATCCTGGACGATGTTGGCGATGACGAACCGCATAGGCGCGTTGTTCGTCCAACCGCTACTCTCGGCAAAGGTGAGGTAGTAGGTATCGGTATGGTTATTGCCGCGCTCGTTGAAACCCGTCCAGTCGTCCTCAAACTCGCGGGTGCGCGTGTAGTTGGGTCCCCACAGGCAGATATCTCCCGCCACGGCGCGGCGGTTGATATTGTGATATGCCAAGGGTTGCGCTAACTTGTCACTGGAGATAGTGCCGTCCCACATGATGCGTCCCAGCACCAAGGTCTTGTCATGGGTGATGGCTGCAGCGCCCGTGCGAGTGGGTCCGCCGTCCCACCAGTCCCAAGTGGTGTTGTCGTTGACCAAGCTGGTGTCGTTGCGCACCACACCGCCCAGCGGGGTGCCTAGCTGGTAACTGCTCCACGGAGCACCGTTGCCCGTAACCACCCAGAAATTGCCGTTGCAGCCCGCCACGGGGCGCTTGGTCGCCGTGCGGTTGCGCGTATAGGCATTGGCAAGGGCTTCGGTACGACCCACGGTATTGTAGCCAATAGTGGTCTCGACACGGTTGTTAGGATTGTTGAGGTCCACCTCCAGCACATACACATTGAGGGGATAACCCGGAATCCTGACAATGGTGTTGACCATGCCGGGGCCCACCTGACGGTGCACCAGCGTATCAACCGTGTAGGTCGTGTTGTCAATGACAAAGTCGGCACGCGCCGATGCGCAAGCCAAGATAGACAGTATAAGCAGCAGGAAGGTTTTTCTGTTCATCATACCAAAAAGCGTTAACGGTTAGTGTCACGCAAAGATAACCCTAACCGATGAAATCTCAAAGAAGAACAGGAGTTTTTTCTATAGAAACGCCCTACTCTCAGCGGCCGACGATGTATTTACGGAAAGGCAACAAGCGCAACATCATCACCAGCGCGAAGCAAACAATGAAGGCCAGCACACCGCTCACCAGGCAGTCCACGACCCAATGGGTCTGGCCCAGCCATGACTGGGTCAAGGGCCACACGATCTGCCTCAAGACAATCATCTGGGACAGGTAGATGCCGAAGGTGAAACGGCTCAACAACGGCCACCAAGTGGCTGCGGCAGGATGGACCGCACGATTATACTGCTTGGGAGCGAAGCGTTGCACCACAACAAAAAGCAAGGTCGCCATTGCGATATTGTTGACGCTGATATCGTTGGTGATGGTGTCGAGGTGCTGCTGCCAGGTAATGCCGAAACGGCCCTGCACCAGGAACTCGAACAGCGGCATCGCCACGATGCCGAAAAGCAGCAGCAAAGCCCATTTCCAGCCATGCTCGCGCGTAAAGACGGGCAAGCCGTAATGATGCAGGTAATAGCCCAACAGCACATAGCCGTAGTAGTTGGCATAGGCGCCGAACATATTGTGGCTGTACTGCGAGGCCTCCATGAACACGCCGTGCTGGTAAGGGATGAACGAGGAGAGCACCCACAACACGAGCACAACCTCCACGCCACGCTTGCCGATAGCCTCAATGCAACGGCTCACCAGGGGCAGGGTCACATAGATAACCAGCAGCACATAGACATACCACAACAATCCCTCAACGGGATGGAACAGGATGGATGTGAGCAGCCGCGGCGTGAAATTATGGAGCAGGAAAGCGTGTTCGAGTAGATAGACAACGGTCCACACAATCAGCGGGAACAGCACCACACGCAAGCGGCGCCTAAGAAAACGCTTGCCCGGCATCTTCACGGGCAATAGCAAGGCGCCCGTGATCATGAAGAACAGGTTGCAGTTCACCGCCACCAGCACGGTATAGACCGCTCCGGCTAAGGACGGTGTGTTATAATAGGTGTCGTATTGGCGGATGGGGGTGTGAATGAGGATGACCAACAGGCAAGCGATGACACGCAGGATGTCAAGGTAGGGAATGCGTCGCTGTAGTCGGGCCTCGTTCATAACAGTTAGGAGTGAGGAGTTAGAAGTGAGGAGTTATCAGGTTTTTGTTTCGATGAGGGCCACGGCATAGGCGGCGATACCCTCGCCACGGCCGGTATAGCCCAACTGCTCGGTTGTCGTCGCCTTGATGGAGACCAGGCCGGGGTCACATGCCATGCATTCAGCCAACTGCTGCTGCATGGCGGTGATGTGCGGGTTGAGTTTAGGCTGCTCGGCACAGATAGTGATGTCGCAGTTGCCCAAGCGGTAGCCCTGCTCGTCGAGCAGTGTCATGACATGCTTGAGCAGCAGACGGCTGTCGATGCCCTTGT
>JAFZSS010000178.1 GCA_017619255.1 Muribaculaceae bacterium | reverse complement strand
TAATTATAGGTCTTTACCTTAGCGATCATGATCTTCTTGTTGACGGTGGCTGTGGTCTTCTCCTTGTCGTTAAGCAGCTCCTCGTAAAGCTTCTCGCCGGGGCGCAGTCCGATTTCCTCAATCTTGATGTCCACACCGGGCTTGAGACCTGCCAGGGAAATCATGCGGCGGGCCAGGTCATAAATCTTGACCGGCTCACCCATGTCAAAGATGTAAATCTCACCGCCGCTGCCCATGCAACCGGCCTCGAGCACGAGCGAGCATGCCTCGGGGATAGTCATGAAGTAGCGGATAATCTCCTTGTGGGTGACGGTAACCGGGCCGCCAGCGGCAATCTGCTTGCGGAACAGCGGAATCACCGACCCGTTGCTGCCCAACACATTGCCAAAGCGCGTGGTGATAAATTGCGTCTTACTGCCTTGACGCTGAGCTTCAAAGAAGAGCGACTGGCAATAAATCTCGGCAAGGCGCTTGGTGCAGCCCATCACATTGGTGGGATTAACGGCCTTGTCGGTGGATATCATGACGAACTTATAGACATTATACTTGAGAGCAAGGTCGGCCACATTGCGTGTTCCCATCACATTAGCCAGGATGGCTTCCGACGGATTAATCTCCATCATGGGAACATGCTTATAGGCCGCAGCATGGAAGACATAGCGCGGACGGAAGGTCTTGAAGGCTTCCTCGACGCGGGCACGGTTGCGCACATCGCCCATGAACAGTTCGATGTGAGCCTTGGGACACTCCTTTTTCATTTCCAGCGCGATGTCGTGCATGGGCGTTTCGGCCTGGTCAAAGAGGACAATCTTGCTGGCGCCATAGTTAGCCACCTGATGCACAATCTCGCTGCCGATTGAACCGCAGGCACCCGTGATAAGCACACAGGAGCCCTTGATGTGCTGGCTCACCAACTGGTTGTTGAGCACAATGGGATCGCGTCCCAACAAATCCTCGATCTGCACCTCCTTAATGAAAGTGGAAATGTTGGTATCACTCTCCTTATCCTGCTCAAACTCAGCTACCTTGTTCATGGCCAGCAGAGCGATATCATTCTTGATGAAGTAATCGGCAAAGCCGCTGCTCATCAGATTATTGCTCTTGGCATCAAAAATGAGCGCGTCGATATGGTCGCTCTCAAACAGGTCGCTCATTGTGGCAGGATTGAAGCGGTAGACTTTGAATCCATTGATTTCGGAATTGTCTTGTCCGGACTTGATACTGAGAAGTCCCACGGGCAAATACTTGCCTCCGATTTCACCCTTGAGCGCGTTGGCCAGGAACACGGAGTTGAACGAGGTGCCCAACACGAGCACACGCTTACGACCCTCGGTTGCACTGTTCATGCGCATATACAAGTACTTGATACACAAGCGCTCAATCATCATCATCGAAAATGACAGAGCACCGATGACGAGGATGTCCCAATACTTCATGAATGGTGTCCCCGTGAACAGTGTCTTGAACACATTGATGACAAAGAGCACCAGCGTGGACAAGGCTATCGCCATAAAGATGCGGTAGAGATCCTCGATAACGGAAAGACGGATGACACAAGTATAGCTCTTGGAAAGATAGGTCACTGCATAATACACTGCAAAGACGATGAGTGCGTTTTCAAGGATTGTCGTCGAGGGGGACAAGACACCAGCCGAATACATGTGGGCCACCACCGTCGCGATAAAGCTGACCATGACAATCAGCATATCAAGCAGCAGAATGATCCACCGTGGTGTCGTTTTGACTTTGAACGACCTGAATATCCTCAGGTCCAGGAGCTTATATAGAAGTCTTTCCATCTCTTGTGTCTAAATATTTCATGAGCGGAACGGTTCTTAACCGCCATCAGACTGCAGGAATCACCCGGAGGCAATCTCTGCTTTCAAGCGCAAAATTATATATTTTCTGACAATTAACAACAATAATCCAAAAAATTCAAGCCAGCGACTTGAAGAAAAAATGCCGATAACTTATATCGGAGGTTAACCGGAAAACTCATATTTGTGCAGAATCTGCCTAAAAGTATCTTAAAAGAGTCTCAAAACAAGTCAAATTATTAAAAATGTAGTGCCAAATACCCCGAGATAACGAGATTTTGGCTAATTTTGCAGGTTTGAAACAAAAAACGGGTCCAAATGAAAAGTATTTTTCATCATAGATACATGAAGTCCATTGCCTTGGCATCGATTGCCATCGCATTGGCGTTGTTGAACACGGCGTGCTTCGGGGAGGAACCCGACTTCTGCGAGGCCGACATTGAGTCGGCATGCCTTCATGTCGATGATCCCGAGGCCTTTTTCTACCAGAACACCGACTCGTTTCAGACGGTGCTCTCGACCGACACGGCCATCGTTTTCATCGTGCGTGGCAATGCCGACATCACATCGCTGAGCCCGGTGTTCACGCTCTCACCGGGAGCATCGGTAACACCAGCCAGCGGCAGCACCCACGACTTCAGCAACGGACCCGTGATGTACACCGTGACCTCACAGGACGGCCACTGGACCCGCCGCTACAGCGTGAGCATCGTGCCCACCACTCATACAGTGACCGACACGGTGCGTTACGATTTTGAGCATTATGAACTGGAAACAGCCAACCAGCGTTACTACACATGGCATAACCTCTTGGCCGACGGCACGCTGGGCAACGACTGGGCCACCGCCAATGCGGGTTACCGCCTCTCAATGAGCACAGCCAAGCCCATGGACTACCCGACCACACCGCTCACCCAAGGTTATGACGGCGCTGCCGTGTGCCTCAAGACCAGCAGCACCGGCCCCTTCGGCCAGATGGCCAACAAGCGGCTTGCCGCCGGCAACATGTTCCTGGGCACATTTGATATCCAGGTGGCGATGAGCGACCACCTCCACGCCACGCGTTTCGGCATTCCGTTCACGGGCAAACCCGCCCGCTTCACAGGCTATTACACCTATGAACCGGGCGCTACAGTCCAGGACTTCTACGGCAACCCCATCGCGGGCCGCGTTGATTCGGCCGATGTGTATGCCGTCTTTTACCGCAATCACGATGCAGCGGGCAACGAGGTGGTACTCTATGGCGACAATGTGCTGTCGAGCAGCCAGATCGTAGCCGTTGCCAACATGGGTTATTACAAACCCACGACGACATGGACGGCATGGGATGCGGAATTTGTCTACCGTGAAGCCGTTGACGAGCAGTTGCTGGCCAGCCGCGGCTATAGCCTGGCTATCGTCTTCTCCTCGAGCCGACGGGGAGGCGATTTTGTCGGAGCTATCGGCAGTCGCCTGTGTGTTGACAAGGTGCGTTTGATTTGCACTCATGAGGAATAGAGGTGAGTAAGTGTTAGGAGTTGGATTGACAGCATTAACGACGATAATAATGGTCGACATTAAAAAATATATATCGATACTCTTCCTGTTCGCCACCACGGCCATGGGCATCCATGCCACGGTGCTCGACAGCATCCGCGCCGACGCCCGCCTGGGTTACGCCCTGGGCGGCACCCTGCCGACGCACCTCGACAACAAGATCCGCCACATCAACAGCTTCAACCCGGGATTTAATTTCACCGTCTCAGCCGAGGCATCCTACCCGCTCAACCCCCATTGGGCAATCCATTCGGGCCTGCGTTTTGAGCTGGGCAGCATGGATGTGGACAGCCGCGTCAAGAACTATGACATCGAGGTGGTGCGCGGCGAGGAGTCGCTCGACGGCATCTTCAACGGCAATGTGCGCATCAAGACGGCACAACGCCGCATCACCCTGCCCATCCAGGCAGCCTATACGCCAAACGACAGGTGGCAACTGCGCGGCGGCTTCTTCATGGGTTGGCTGACGAACCGGCGCTTCTGGGGCTGGGCCTATGACGGATACCTGCGCGAGGGCACGCCTGTGGGTGCTAAGATTGTGATGGGCACTGAACCTGGTGAGCGCGGCGACTTTGACTTCGATTCCAATATGCGGCACATGCAATGGGGTATTGATGTGGGCGCCGACTTCCAATTCCACCGTCGCTGGGGTGCATTTGCCGAACTCACTTACGGCTTGAGCGGCTTGTTCAAGAGCGACTTCCATGCTGTGGAGACTTTGCGCCCCATGTACGGCACCTTGGGCATCTTTTATCGATTCAAATAACTAATTACATATAATAGAGATAGCAATAAAACAATGAAAAAATCAATTTTGACTATGTGGTTGGCAGTGACGGCCGTGTTGGCCCTCAATGCCGAAACTTACAGCGGCAATATCGTGGTCATCAGTAACGGACAGACTTACAATCAGACTGTCACCGTCACCGCTACTGAAACCGACAACGGGATGTATGACTTTGTGTTGCAAGTGCCCATGTTCGGCACGATGAAGATGTTTGATGTTCCTGCCTCGACGACCGATGGCATCACCGTCTATAGTGCTGTGCGTGATGTGCCCACCAGCTTCGGCGACATGCGCACTACCTTGTTTGCCCGTTCCATTGACGGCATGATAGCAGCCGATGTCACCATCCCTGCTCAGAATACCACCATGTGGTTCAATACCGTGGGTGATCATTTCCAGTTGCCCAACAGCGACATGGAGTCATGGACCAACAGTAACGGCGAGCCCGACCGCTGGCACGGATTCAAGACCGCCACAGGTACCTGGGCTTGGGCGGCTCCTGCCCTGCTGGGTCAAAGCGATGACATTCACGAGGGCTCTTCTGGACAACACAGCGCTATGGTGACAGCAAAAAGCGCCTTTGGCACCGTTGCCAACGGTACTATGACCAATGGACGCTTGAATGCCGGTTCCACAAGTGCAACCTCGACCCAAAACAATGCCTCGATGGACGAGAGCTATGGCAACGATTTCTACATGT
>JAFZSS010000177.1 GCA_017619255.1 Muribaculaceae bacterium | reverse complement strand
TGGTGGAAGTGTCATTCACCATGGACTCCCAGGGCCGTGTGGTACAGTCGTCGTTCACGCCGCCCGTGCCTGGCTTGCAGGTCATCAGCCATTGCCGCAACATTCAGGACCGCAACGCCATCACACTTTATTTAGACTATAGTGTGCCCGCCCTCGTGCTCACCGGCGAAACGACGGCCAAGTCATACCGTGATACCTATGCCAACCCCACGCCGGCTTCCATGCTGGTGGACAGTGTGGAGCGTGCATTGTTGCGCAGCAAGATCCGCTACGACTATGACGCTGCAGCCCTGGCTGGCGCCACTCACCCCGAGCGCTCCTTGCTTGTACTTCACAAATCCCCCGAACTGACTGAAATCATCACTTCGCTGCTGGACCGCAGTGACAACATGTTTGCCCATGCCCTGCTGCGTACTATCGGATCGCGCGACTATGAGTCCAAAGGGATGGAATGCATGTCGTCTGAACTGGACCATATCGGTGTGGCCGCCGTCAAGCGTTGGCTGGAACTGCAGGGCATTGACACCGAGCCGTTGTTCATGCGTGACGGCAGTGGACTGGCACGCGCCAATAAGGCCTCGGTAGGCTTCTTCGGCGAAATGCTGACGATGATGGCCCACCGCCGCTTTGACGGTGTTCGCCTGTGTGACCTGATGCCGACCGCTTCGGGTCGCGTCGGCGCGACGCTGAAGAATAGTCCGCTGAGCAGCCGCATCGTGCTCAAGTCGGGCAGCATGCGCCATGTGCAGTGCTGTGTGGGTTACTATCCGGCCGATGAGCCGCGTTATGCCTTTGCTGTGTTGGTCAACAATTACACCTGTGACCGATCAGGAATCAAAGAACAAATCGGCACCTTCCTTTGCAATCTTTTTCAATGAAAATAGTTGGTGTTTCAAAAAAAGTTAGTAAACTTGCAGGTTAAATGTAAAACAAATCCTTGGCGAATAATCGCTAAGCTGCAATAATACAGACGATTATGGATATGTCTATAGAGAAAATGCTTTCTCATGTCTATGAGATTGAAGGGTTGATGCTTGTTACCCGTCGCTTGGGTGAGGAGAACACGCCCGATGTCATTACCAATAAAATTCAGCGCAAGGTGCGCGAACTGGCCGAGATGTGCGGTGTGACGCTCCCCTCTGCACCCCAAGAGCCGTGCACACCTCCCCAAGCTCCAGAGCCTCCCGAATTCCCAGAGAACTCAGAGAACACGGAGATTTTGGAGCCCACGGAGAACTCCGAAACTTCCGAGGACACCGAAACTGTTGAGGTTCCCACGCCTCCCGAGCATTTGCCTGATGAGGACTATGATGCCGACGAGACTTGGCAGCACGACAATGGTGAGGAATTCAAGGAGGTATTCTCGCTGAACTATGAGGAACCCAGGCTCGATGTGGTGGATCCCCATCAGGTCCCCGTTGAGGATCGTGAGCCCGACGATGACATCACGCTCGAGTTTATCGAAGCGCCTGAGGAAGATGAGCCTGTCCTGGAGACACCGACACCCCCGGCAGCACCTGTGGAAGAACCTTCAGTGGTTGAGACACCTGCCGCAGAGGCTCCCGTAG
>JAFZSS010000022.1 GCA_017619255.1 Muribaculaceae bacterium | reverse complement strand
GCGCTCATGCACACCAGGCGTATGGGTAATATTGCGAGTCACACCGTGCTTGGCCGGCACATCAAACACCTCGCCGCGAGCGCTCAAGACAACGCGGCTGCCGTCAGGAGCCAAGCTTCCGCCAGTGAGGTCTTCTCCCACCTTGCGCTGTTCTTCACGGGCGAAGTTGTTTTCGCTGTTGAGATAGATGGTGATTTTCTCACTGCGTTTGGTAGCGGGGTCCAGGACATAGAGGTAGCCTCCATTCTCAAACACGATTTTGCCACCGCCGCAATTGGCGAACTTTACATCATATTCGGAGAAATTGGTCACCTTCTGCGTAGCTCCAGTGCGAGTGTTATAGACAAAGATGTTCATGCGGTTGTCACGGTCGCTCATGAAGTAAATCTCATCACCGATCCACATCGGATCGATATCCTGAGCGATGTTATTAGTGATGTTAGTCACGGTCTTGGCCTGGGTGTCATAAATCCAGATGTCGTCGGCCATACCACCCTTGTAATACTTCCAGGTGCGGAACTCGCGGAAGACACGGTTGTATGCCATCTTACTGCCGTCGGCGTTATAGGAGCAGAAGCCGCCCTCGGGCAACGGCAACTGCTGCGGCATGCTGCCATCAATGGGAGCGCACCACAGTTTGCCGTCAAAGCTGTCGCTGATACGGTTTCGGTAGATAACGCCCTGCCCGTCGGGAGTCCAAGTCATGGTGATGTTGTTGGGGCCCATACGGTCGCCCCAGTCATCACGGGGATTGGTGGCTGTGTAGGTTATGCGCTTAGGCTCGCCACCTTGTGAGGGCATGATATACACTTCGGTATTCCCGTCATATTGACCCGTAAAAGCTATGGTCTGACCATCGGGAGAAAAACGAGCGAAGGCCTCATAACCCTTGTGAGAGGTTAATTTTCGCGCCGTGCCGCCAGTGATGGGTACGGTGTAGATGTCACCAGCGTAGCTAAAGGCCACTTCGCTGCCGTTGGTGCCAGGAAAACGCAGCAGGCGACCCTCGTCGGCTTGTCCAGACAATGCGGTAGCCATCAGTGCTGCAATCAATAAAAAATTACTTTTCTTCATTGTGTGATTATTAATTTGAATATAAATTTCTTTGTCTAAAAGCTAATAATTCTCACATGTACAGGCTCGCATGGAGTAAATGACTTGGGCAATCTCAATTGGTGAATGGTGATGACATTGGCCCCTTTGAGCAATTTAACCCTTACCATGTTGCTGTAAACCAGTTCACTTGCTTCGGCTTGTCTGCCGCTTGCCATAACCAGCGTGCCCATCAGGTGAGTATTGGCCGACACTCGACGCACATCAAGCGTCCCGGTAGGGTGATATCCGATATCTAACAGATAATCGCCTCCCTTTGCCACGCTGACATTGATGACAGCCGAGTCACCCTCAGCCCTTGGGAAAAAGGCAACTTGAGGCGTCAAGTAGAAATTAAGCAAAGGCTTGGACATGAAGCCGTTGAGATATTTGCCTGCGACCTCGACCGAAAACTCGGTAAAGCAGTCAGTTTTGGGCAAGACGAACACTGAATCACTCACCTCCTTCAAGTCACCATTGATTGACAAACGGTAGGGGAGGCCTGGCACATAATCCACAATGCGCCCGGTGTCGCCCTGCCACTCGACAGTCGGGGTAGGGGGCAGGATGACCTCGTTGTGGTGGATAGTGACTTTCTGGTTACTGGCCGTTCCCTTCTTGAGCGTGACAACAATATCGTGGCTACCCTTGATATCGTTGGGCAGGAAGGCGCTCTCCATAGGTTGGCCATCGATGGTGATAGAGGCGATGTCGTTGCCCGTGCCCTCAATCGTAAAATCAAACATTGCTTGACGATAGCGCAGGCCCTTCAGCGTCTTCTTGCCAGGCATCCCCTCAGGAACCATTGGGGTGAACTCGATGCCCTCGGGTTTGAACTCCATGCCCAAGAACACACGCAGCACCATTGCGGCATCGCTGGCGCTAGTGCCCAACTCGTCGATGTTGACATCCTTCATATGGATGCCGCGCGATTGGTAAAGCGCTTGGGCACGATACAGGGCACCCAGGCCGCGGCGCAAGGCGTTCTCATTACCCACATAGGCCGCTGCCATGTTCCATAAGGCTTGAGTAGTGGCCCATGAGGAGTTGGCAAAATAGGGTTCCAGAGGATTGTTGGCGGGATAGGTGACATTGACTCCCTTATCCGACACGGGCGTGTTGGCAATGAGGTTCTCAGCACGGTCATCGTCGGCGATGCCCCATAGCACGCACATCGCCTGAGATGTGTTGTCGGTGACGGGGGCTTGGCGCGGGAACGCCATGCCATAGAGGAAGGAACTATAAAAGCCCTTGTCCTCGTTCCACAAGTGCTGGTTGATGGCGTCCTTGAGGCGCTGAGCGTCTTTGTCATAGGTGTTTTCGACACCCATTTCATCACACATTGCGCTCAGAATGGCATAGGCATGGGCCGTCAGAATGTTATTACCCAGCGACATGCAGGCAAACATGTCGTTATAGCCCATCCATGTCATGCGACGCACACCCAGCGGCTTGGAGGTCGTGTATCCGGCTCCGTGAATCAAGCCGGTGCCGTGATCGAGCAGCACTTGTTCGTTGATGCTCAGCGTTTTCTCTATTGCGCGCTTGCTGAATGCCAACCACTGTCGATTGCCTGTGATTTTATAGACTTCCCACGCTGCCGTAGCCCAACCGATATGATCACTCACCACAGGCCACTGACCCTCGCGCTGCATGATAATGGTGTCTCGATCCACCAGTGAACGCAGCGTCGCCATTGATTGCTGCGGCTTGAGTGCTGCAAGCGAGAGATATACCGAACAATAAAGTCGGCTGATATTGTGCGTGACATGGAATTGGCCACTGTCGTCCACAGCATCGGCAATGCGCTCTGTTGACATAGCATAGAGGACATCCACCAGCGGCTGATCACTCTTGTATTCAGGCATCTGTGCGGGGACTTTTTTGCGCTGACGCCAAGGCTGGCCATGCGTGAACTGCACTTGTTCTGGGTCATAGGCGCCATAAAGACTGTCCAGTCGGCTCATAGTAATGTTGGTCTCGATGCGGTCCTTGGCGGCAGCGGCAAATACCGTGTCCTCCATAATGCTGTCGCCCGTGATGGTAAAAGTCTCGTTTTGCACAATCACACGGTTGCTCATGCTTTTGTCTCCACAAGAGTACAACAAAACAAGGCTTACGGCAATCACCGCAAACAGTATAGCAATGCATCGCTTATTATTTCTCAACATTCAGGTGGCAAAATTAGTGCAAGCAAAATACAATGGCAAGAAAAATACATTTTTTCTTGTATTATTAAGGCGAGATAATAAAACAACTGTGGGTAACAGCTTAAAAACCATTACCCACAGCGTATTTGGATTGAACAAGGGGAGTTACTCCGCCAACAGTGCCTCGGCCATGTTGAGGGCGGCACGGCGACCGTCGCCCATGGCGAGAATCACGGTTGCGCCACCACGCACGATGTCACCACCGGCATAGAGATCGCCCACCGACGACTGCATGGTCTCCTCGTTGACAACGATGGTGTTGCGCTTGCTGATGTCCAGTCCGGGAATTGAGCGAGGCACCAACTGGTTGGGCGATACACCGACTGCGACGATGACCAGGTCAACGGGAATCTCCTCGATAGCACCCTCGATGGGCACAGGACTGCGACGACCCGAAGCATCGGGCTCACCGAGTTCCATCTTCTGCACACGCATGGCCACAACGCGACCCGTTTCGTCACCGATGTACTCGATGGGGTTGTGCAAGGTCTTAAACTCAACGCCTTCTTCCTTGGCATGGCCGACCTCTTCACGACGGGCTGGCATCTCTTCCTCGCTACGGCGATAGATAAGGATGACACGCTCGGTGCCCATACGCAATGCGGTGCGAGTCGAGTCCATAGCGGTGTTGCCGCCACCAATGACGGCGATGGTCTTGCCACGCAGCACGGGGGTATCACCACCTCGGCCTGCTTCCATCAGGTTAATACGGGTGAGGTATTCGTTGCTCGACATGATGCCGTTGAGGTTCTCACCGGGGATGTTCATGAAGCGGGGAAAACCGGCACCTGAGCCGACAAACACGCCCTTGAAGCCCATTTCGTGTAAGTCCTCGTAGCTGATGGTTTTGCCCACCAGACAGTCCTTGACGAACTCAACACCCATCTTCCTCAAGCCCTCAATCTCGTAGTCCACGATATGATTGGGCAAACGGAACTCAGGGATACCATACTTCAACACACCACCGATTTCGTGCAATGCCTCAAAGACGGTCACGCTGAAACCCTTCTTAGCCATGTCACCGGCAAACGACAATCCTGAGGGACCACTGCCGATAACGGCGACCTTAATGCCGTTGGCAGGAGCCATGGCAGGAACTTCCTGCGGCAGGTTGTCACGCTGCCAGTCAGCGGCAAAGCGCTCGAGGTAACCGATAGCCACAGCGGGGTGGTTCATCTTGGTGTGGATGCAGCGAGATTCACACTGCTTCTCCTGCGGGCACACACGACCACAAACGGCGGGCAGTGAGCTTGTCTCCTTGAGCGTTGCGGCGGCCTGGCCGAACTCGCCACGCTCGATGTTCTTGATGAACTTGGGGATATTGATGTTCACGGGGCAGCCGGTGACACACTGCGGGTTGGCGCAGTCCAGACAGCGGCTGGCCTCAATAACGGCCTGTTCGGCGCTGATGCCCTGATTCACCTCTTCGTTGCATGTGATGCGATACTTAGGGTCGAGTTGAGGCATCTCCACGCGGGGGATGGCGGTGCGCTCCTTCGGAGTCTTTGAGTTGCGCAAGTCGATGCGCCATTGTTCGTTACGCGATTCCATATTGTTCTGTTCCATTGTTTTTCAGTTTTTGGGGTTATTGCGCACCTTTCAAGCGCATCATCAACTCGTCGAAATCAATCTCATGGGCATTGAACTCTGGGCCCTCGACACACACGAAGCGTGTCTTGCCGCCCACGGTCACGCGGCAAGCACCGCACATTCCAGTACCGTCAACCATGATGGCGTTGAGCGAGGCCTCGGTCGGCACCTCATATTTCTTGGTCAGCAGTGCGCAGAACTTCATCATAATGGCGGGACCGATGGTCACGCAATAGTCCACATGCTCACGCTTGAGCACCTCTTCCATACCCACGGTGACAACACCCTTGTTGCCATAGCTGCCGTCATCGGTCATGATAATCACCTCATCGCTCGAGGCGCGCACCTCGTCCTCCAGGATGATGAGGTCCTTGGTACGGCCTGCCAACACGCTGATGACGCGGTTGCCGGCTTCCTTCATGGCACGGATAATGGGCAGTAAGGGAGCTGTACCCACACCGCCACCGGCACACAACACGGTGCCATACTTCTCGATGTGAGTTGCTTGTCCTAAGGGACCCACCACATCATGCAGGTACTCACCTGGCTCCAGTGCGCAAATCTTGCGAGTGCTTTCGCCAACCGACTGAATGACCAGCGTGATGGTGCCGGCCTTGGGGTCGCTATCAGCGATAGTCAAAGGTATGCGTTCTCCTTTTTCGCCAGCGCGGACAATCACAAAGTGGCCCGCACGGCGCGCCTTGGCGATGAGGGGAGCCTCAACGACAAGCTTCGTCACATTAGCAGAAAATTGCTCTTTACTAACGACTTTGTTCATTTCTTGATTAGTTATTAGTTGATATCTATTCTTTATAATCTTTTATCTATTCCCTGTCCTCTGTTCTCTTCAAAGTGCTGCGGCAAACTCCTTGCCGAACTGGCGGCTCTGCTCCAGAGCATCCTGGTCAGGTACCCATTGAGCGCGGATGCCGTCGTTCACGATTTCAATACCGGCGGCTTTAAGGTGCTCGGTGATGAGTTTGGAGGCCTCACCACTCCAGCCGTAGCTGCCGAAGGCCGCGCCTTTCTTTTTCTTCAGCTTCATGCCTTTGAGCATCTCGAGAATGCCCGCGATGGCATAACTGTAGCCATTATTGATGGTAGGGGATCCCACGAGCACGGCACGCGAGTGGAACACCTCGGTGAGGATGTCATTCTTGTCGTTCAACGCAGCATTGTAAATCTTCACGGTTGTCGTGGGCGACTGCTCTCGGATACCGTCGGCGATGGCCTGTGCCATCAGGCGGGTACTCTGCCACATCGTGTCATAGACGATAGTCACCTGGTCTTCCTGATAGGCATCGCTCCATTGCAGGTATTTCTCGACAATCAAACCCGGATTGTTGCGC
>JAFZSS010000176.1 GCA_017619255.1 Muribaculaceae bacterium | reverse complement strand
GATTTAAACACAAGAAGTTTATGAAGCACTATCTGAAGACATTAGAGGCTACTGTTCGCAATCATTGGACCCAAAAAGCCCTGTGTGACTATAATGGCGATACTTTTTCCTATGCTAATCTGGCGATAAACATTGAGCAGTTCCGTATCTTCTTTGATGCTGTTGGCATCGACAAGGGCGATAAAATCGCTCTCTGCGCCCGCAATTGTGCCCGATGGGCAATGACTTTCTGGGGCATCAATGTCAACGGCCGCGTAGCGGTGCCGTTGCTGGCCGACTTCCACCCCGACACCGTCTCTAAACTGACGAACCATTCAGACAGTGCCATACTTTTTGTCGACGATGACATCTGGGCAAAGATGAATCCCGATGATATGCCCAACCTCAAGGCCGCCGTCAATGTGAAGGACTACAGCGTGCTCTGGCACCAGGATGAGGCTGTGGCCGAGGCTTGGAACAACCGCAAGCAAGCCTTCGCGAAGCAGTATCCCGACGGCATGTTCCCCGAGAATGTGTCTTATCCCGACGACAATGCCGATGACCTGGCGATCATCAACTACACCTCAGGAACCACGGGCACCCCTAAGGGCGTGATGCTTACCTATAATGCCATCTCGGATACTGACAATTTTGCCAACACCCAGTTCCCGAATGAGCCCGGCGAGACCATCGTCTCGATGCTGCCGCTGGCCCATATGTATGGCCTGGCCATCGAGTTCATCCATCCCAATGTCGATGGTGTTACGGTCTATTTCATGGGCAAGACCCCGTCGCCCACCACGCTGCTCAAGGCCATGCGCGACATCAAGCCCTATATGGTCGTCACCGTGCCGCTGGTGATGGAGAAAATCTATGGCAACGCCATCAAGCCCTCGATGGAGAAAGCGAAAACGCTGCTGTCTATTCCTGGCGTGAACAAACTGATTTACCGAACGGCTCGCAAAAAAATGATTGAGGCCTTCGGTGGTGGCGTGCGTTGTTTCATCATGGGCGGTGCCGCGCTTAATCCTGAGGCCGAGCGGTTCTTCAAGAAGATTCACCTGCCCTATACCGTGGGCTACGGCATGACCGAGGCGTGTCCGCTGCTGGGCTATGAGTGGTGGACGAAGTTTGTGCCTGGCTCTTGCGGCAAGCCGGTCCACGACCTGCGCATCGACTCAGATGACCCGCAGCACATTCCGGGCGAGATCCAGGCCAAGGGTCCCAACCTGACCATCGGTTATTATAAGAATCCCGAGGCCACTGCAGCGTCGTTCACCGAGGACGGCTGGTTCCGCACCGGCGACCTGGGTATCATCGATGAAAAAGGCAACATCTTTATCCGCGGCCGCATCAAGTCGATGATTCTCAACTCATCGGGCCAGAACATCTACCCCGAGGAGCTGGAGGCTGTGTTGGCTAATTGCCAGTATGTTGAGGAATGCCTCGTCGTGGACCGTGGCGGAAAAATCACCGCCCTGGTATATCTCTCGGAACTCCCCGAGGACATGGATGAGGAGACCAAGGCCGCCATCCCGGGACAAATCCGTGATGAGGCCAACAAATCCCTTCCCAATTACAGCAAGATCTACAAAGTGGAATTGATGCAGGAACCCTTCGAGAAGACCCCGAAGAGGACCATCAAGCGCTTCCTGTATCGCTAAAGGACAACGGAAACTCACTTTGGGTTTGATGAGATGAAGCTCTCTGCATACATCATGCTGGGTCTAATGCTGTTGACAGTTGGTTGTAAGCAGCTGACAGTCAAGGATTTTGTTGAGAAACAGGGCCATGAGATGATGGCGAGAGTCGAGAAGGATGCCGACAGGCGCATTGAGTCTTTCCTCAAGGACACACTCTCGCTCACCTATCCCGAGAGTTACGAGCCGTTAAGCACCGATCTGTCCATCGTGACAAACTACATGCTCATCTACGACACGAAGGCGTTTGTTGCCTTGCGTGACCTCAGCTACGCCCTGGAATCCTTCCACGAGGAGCATGGCGACAATGACTCAATCACTCAGGAGATTCAAGACGAGCTGAATGTCATGCGGTCTATGGCCGATGTCGTGTGTGACAGAATCCATGAGATCATCAAGCGCCCGCTTAAGTTAAGGGCTATAGCTGCCTACCATCAGTTCAATGTCAATGATAATGATAACCAGAAGGTCAGGAAAGGCTATCACTTCATCTTCTACAAGAACAACAAAATCACCCTGCTCTGTAACAACGACGATTTCTTGCGTGTGGAGGAGTTCATCAAGCAATTGTCCGAATACCCGAATCAATATGTCAAAGGAGCCCCGATTGAGGGCATGCTTCTCTCACCGCTTTCCAATGCGATGAGGGTGATGGAAAGGGCTTCAACGCTATATGGGACAACGGAACAAGCACCATGATATAGACAACCTTACATCAACTATCCCCATTTTTCAGTTGATTCAAATCAACCCCTTCGGTATTTATTCTACGAGTCGATACTCCAATTCATGCAAATCGTCATTAAGAGTGGAATCTATGCCGCTGGCTATGAATCCGAATATGAGCAAT
>JAFZSS010000175.1 GCA_017619255.1 Muribaculaceae bacterium | reverse complement strand
TGCTCCGTGAGTTTCACATCAGGACCCGGAACTCCGTCGATACTCAATCCGGCGATGCTCGTCGTCGAGATGTGAATCAGTCGGGAGTTGGTGCGCAGGCAGAATGCGATGAGGTTTTTCACCGACTCAATGTTGACCATCTCGATGTCGTTGCCGGCCGAGAAGTGTTTCACATTTGCCACGCAGTTGATCACGGTAAGCCCTTCACACTTGACACCGTCAAGAGCATCGGGTTTGGTGACCTCGGCGGCAATGGCGGTCACACGGCTTTCAATCTGCTCAAAGGCTTTTGACCTGCCAAAGTAGTAAAAGAACAGTGTCTTGAGGCGATTCATCGCATCCTCGTCAGACTTGCCTCGCATCGGGCAGAGAATGTGACCCTCGTAACGCAAGAGCAGTTCGTTGAGAACATGCATGCCCAGATAACCCGTGGCACCCGTCAACAGCACATCGCCAATTGACTGTTTCTCGCCTTTGCGGAAGGCATCGATATTATTGCCTTTAAGAATAGGCATATAGGATGCATAGCGTTTTTCTTCGACAGTTTCAGCGGGTTTCGCTTCAGGAGCGCTCTCGGCGGTGGCAGCTGGCGCTTGAGCCTGCTTCTGCTCCACAAATGCGGCGAGTGCCCTCGGCGTCTTCTGGTTGAAGAGGTCGTTGAACACAATCTGCACACCGTGCTTGCTTGCCTCGACAATCACCTTGATGGCATTGATGCTGGTGCCGCCAATCTCGAAGAAATTGTCGAGTGCACCCACCTGCTCCATTTTGAGGACCTCAGAGAAGATGCGCGCGAAGAGTTGCTCCATCTCACCCTCAGGTGCCTCATAATCAATGCTGCGCTTCAGTTCCGGCACAGGCAGCGCTTTGCGGTTAATCTTGCCGTTGGGGGTCATTGGCATAGCATCTAATCGCATGTAAGTGTCAGGCACCATGTACTCGGCGAGCGACGAGGCGGCAAGCGCCTTGAGGACATCCTCGTCAGTGATGGTGGCGGCCTTGTCGACCGTGTAGTAAAGCACCAGATGCTCATTGCCCATCACTTTGCGCACTTCGGCGGCTGCTTGTCGTATGCCGTCGATGTTGAGTGCCTTGCTCTCGATCTCGCCCAGTTCGATGCGGAAGCCGCGCAGTTTCACCTGCGTGTCGATGCGTCCGAGATACTCGATTTGTCCATCGTTATTCCAGCGGCACAGGTCACCAGTATGGTACATTCTCACGGGGTGTCCCCAACGATCGGTTTTAACAAACGGACAGTCTACAAATGACTTGGCTGTGCGTTCTGGCAACCTCCAGTATCCGCGTCCCACCTGTATGCCAGCAAAGCACAGTTCTCCTGCAACACCTTGAGGCACAAGGTTTCCAGCTGTATCGACAATGAAATTCCAGTTGTTTGCGACACTCTCACCAATGGGTATGTTCTCCACACGCCGTCCGGGAGCGATACTGTAATAAGTCGTGTCGTCAGTACACTCAGTGGGTCCATAAACATTGATAATCTCGATGTGGTCGCTGTAAACGCCGTCCATCTTTTCGCCGCCGCCCGTGGTAAAACGAATGGGCAGGTCGTCAAAAGTATTGAGCAACAGTCCTGTCATTGCCGTTGAATATCCACCGCCAGTGATATGGTGGTCTATTAAGAACTGCCTGATGGCAGCGAGATCCTTGCGTATTTCGGTGGGCATGATATGGAACGAGCCACCAAGAGTCAGCACAGGATACATATCTTCGATGTGAGCGTCGAACGAGAACGAGCGATGTCCACTAATGCGGTCGTCAGCAGTGAGTTTTTCCATATCGATGACCACGGCTATGAAATTGCGCAATCCTGACTGGTGAAGCATCGCGCCTTTAGGCTTGCCTGTCGACCCTGATGTGTAAATCATATAGGCAAGGCCATCGGGACGAGAACGATCAATCGGCGCTGCCATGGTCAGATCGACCTCGGCCATGAAATCATCTACGAAGAATACCTGAGCGGCAGCGGTATCGAAGTTGCCTTCTGCCTGCTTGGCTGCGAGAACATCATGTGTTGTTACAAGAATTTTCGATTCAGAGTTCTCAAGCAGATAGCTCAGTCTCTCGTTAGGATACTCAAAGTCGAGAGGAGTGTATGCAGCTCCGGCCTTGTTAATGGCCAGCACCGTCATCGGGAACTCCTTGAAACGGTCGAGCATGACGCACACAAAATCGTCGCGTTGCACGCCACGGTCAATGAGTTGTCGTGCCAAAGCATTAGCGTAACCGTCCATTTCCTTATAAGTCAACAGGCTATCTCTATCCACCACAGCGGGTGCATCGGGCGTGCGTTGTGCTTGCTCAGTGAAAAGATTGGCAAAGGTCTTGCTGAAGTCCACATCAATTTCCTTGCCTTCGCCCAGTTTGATGAGGTTTGCCGCCTGTTCATCGCTGACAATGGCGATGCCGTTAATGTTGCTGTCGGGCTGCGCCATCATATTGTTGATTGTTGC
>JAFZSS010000174.1 GCA_017619255.1 Muribaculaceae bacterium | reverse complement strand
CTCGTGAAGCGCATGGAGGCCAGCGGTGCCAAGGCTTATCTGGTGAACACCGGTTGGAACGGCACTGGCAAGCGCATCTCGATTCGCGACACCCGCGGTATCATCGACGCTATCCTCAACCACAGCATCGACAAGGCTCCCACCAAGGTGATTCCTTACTTCAACCTGGTAGTGCCCACCGTGCTTGAGGGCGTTGACACCGGCATCCTCGACCCGCGTGACACTTATGCTGACGCTGCACAGTGGGAAGAGAAGGCCAAGGATCTGGCAAGCCGCTTTATCAAGAACTTCGTCAAGTATGAGGACAACGAGGCAGGCAAGGCTCTGGTAGCCGCTGGTCCCCAGTTGTAATCAACCGCAAGACGCAACATGCCATAGAGAGGTGTTCCCGTTAAGGGAGCGCCTCTCTTTTTTCGTGTCTTTGTAAAAAAGTTACATGGATGTCACTCACATGGATGTAACTTTTTGTACTTTTGCGATTGATATGCGGGTGTTGATTGTAAATACCGCCGAGCGGACGGGTGGGGCAGCGATTGCCGCCAACCGCCTGTTGCATGCCTTGAACCGCAATGGGGTGGAGGCGCGTATGCTCGTGCGTGACCGCAAGACCGATGCCCCCGAGGTGGCGAGCATTCCGCGGTCATGGCTGTTGAAACCCAAGTTCTTGTGGGAGCGTGGTGTCATCTGGATGAACAACAGTTTCAAGAAGCGGGGCATCTTCCAGGTGGATATTGCCAATGCGGGCACCGATATCACGGGTATGGACGAGTTCCATTGGGCCGATGTCATCCACCTGCATTGGACCAATCAAGGGTTCTTGTCGCTGCACAATCTGGAGCGCATCTTTACTTCAGGCAAACCAGTGGTGATAACGATGCATGACCAGTGGTATTTCACCGGCATCTGTCACTACTCGGGCTATTGCGAGAAGTACCAGTCGCAATGCGAGAAATGTCCGATGCTCAAGGGGCGCGGCACCGACTTGGCACGACAAGTGTTTGATCGCAAGCAGGCGATGTATGAGGGCCGTAATGTAACTTTCGTGGGCTGCAGCCGCTGGATGGCTGACCTGGCGCGCAAGAGCCGCCTGACGCAGGGCCATACGGTCACCAATGTCCCCAATGCCATTGATACCGATGTGTTCGCTCCGATGGACAAGACGGCGGCCCGTCTCAAATTCAACCTGCCGACCGACAAGCGTCTCATCCTCTTTGGCGCGCAGCGCATCACCGACCCTCGCAAGGGCTTCGACTTCCTTGTCGAAGCCTGTGAACACATCAACATGCATCATCCCACCTTGCCAGACAAATTGGGTGTTGTCGTCCTTGGTGGCGATGCCGAGAGCGTGAAAAAGGCTTTGCCGTTACCTGTCTATACTGTGGGTTATCTGAGTGAGGAGCGCGAAATCGCCCAACTCTACAATGCCGTTGACCTATTTGTCACACCCTCGTTACAGGACAACCTGCCCAACACCATCGTCGAGGCCATGGCCTGCGGCGTGCCGTGCGTAGGGTTTGATGTGGGCGGCATCCCCGAGATGATCACTCACAAACAGGACGGCTATGTAGCCGACTACTGCGATAGTATTGATTTTGCGCAGGGCATAGCCTGGTGCCTGTATGAGGACAGAGCCGCCGCTTTGGGCGCCGCCGCCCGCGCAACAGCCCTCGCCGCCTACAGCGAGGCGGCCGTAGCAGCCCGCTACCTTGACATCTACCAATCCTCCCTCTCTGATAACTAATAAAAAATGCCGCGATTAAGCGGCACTTTTTTATTTTACGGTCCAGTCGATGACTGTGCTCAGTTTTTTCTCGTAGTATTGTTTGAGGTCGGTCCAGCGGTAGTAGGGACCATCGACGGGCGTGAAGGGCAAAGTGGCCTCATGCTCGTTGAAGAGCACCTTGACCAGGATGTCATCGGGGCGGTTACCCGTGGTGCCCACGGGGCGGTAGAACACCATCTGGATGTTGCAAGCCTTGGGGATGATGTTGAAGTCCTGCCAATACTCATGCAGCGTGTTCAGGTCATCGCAGCTGTAGTTCACATTGTCGATTTCCAGCAGGCAGGCCAGAGGCAGTACGCAGGTTTCATGGCCGAAGCGCAGGTTGGCGCCACGCTCGCCACT
>JAFZSS010000021.1 GCA_017619255.1 Muribaculaceae bacterium | reverse complement strand
CTTGAAGATGAAGAGGGTGATTTCCTCGTTGCCCTCATCGTCGGTGCCATATTCAACATTCATGCTCTCAACGCGGGTGCCACCGTCACTGACAGCGCCGAGCTCGTCAGGCACCATCCAGTAGCGCTGCATTCCGCCGAGTGACATGCCTTCGCCCAACTCGCAGATGTAAACCTGGCAGGCCTTGTTGATCATCGTAGCCTCGTCAATACCGGTGTACTGAGCTGCAACAAAGACGATGAAGTTGCGTCCTTCGAGGGTGAACTCGCACACGCCGTTAGCGCCGACATCCATGGGCCAGAAGGCGGGGTCCACGTTCTCGAAGTTGTCCACCATCGTACCCGTCACGTCATAGAGGATGGGAGATGAGGAGAAGCCGTCGATGTAGAATAGCGAGCCGCTGTAGTCGCCCTCTTCGGCGAGGACCATCTTAGCCACGGGTGCATAACCCCATTGGGTCACAGTTTCAGGATAGAAGTCGAGGATAGCGAGATAGGGGTCGCCGTCAAAGCCGCCTTCCCAGTCGCCGCCTTCATCGGCATGCCAGCGGTAGATGTATTCCGAACTGGCACCTACGGTCATGATGTTGCACTCGGCCTGCTCACGCGTGATGTCACCCATCACGTCGATGTAGTCGCAGCGCTGCAGGGCGTCTCCCTTGTCGAGTTCAGCCATCAGGGTCAGTTCACCAGTCTCTTTGTCCACCATATAGACATTTTGTATAGAAGCCAACTCGCTGGTGTAGGGAGCCATGTAGAGATGACCGAAATTGTCCACGCCTACCGTGTTGGAACTCAGCACGGCACCGCCATAGATGTTGCCATCGAGGGTCAGCGCCAATTCCTTAACCAGTTCGCCGTTAGCGGCATTCACCTTGTAGATGACGCTTTGTGCCAGCGTGTCGGTGCCTTGAATGACGGTGTTGGCGTTGGAGCGTGCGATGTAGATGTAGCCGTCGTTCATCACGGCGGTTCGTGCACTGGTGTTACAGTAGGGCTGGTTGGACCAGGCATCACCAGTGTGGGCACGGTCCTGAATCCACAGATTCTTGATGCCGATTCCATTGACGCGTTCATAGGTCACGCCGTCGGTTACAGCCAGGGCTGTAGCGATGCCAGTGGCCACTAAAAGAGAGAAAAGTAATAGTTTCTTCATAATCTTTGCATTTTATTATTATTAATTTTTTGGTTAATATTCATTTAATTCAACTTTAACGAGCAAAGTAACAAAAAAAAATTCTTTCTTCAAAATCCACAGCGGCAATAATTGCAAAATCAGAGTTTTATTCTTTGATTTTCAGTTTTGCCAGCTAGTTTCTGACCGTTATCCGTTGGAAAGGATGCAGTAGATGAGATAGCTGATATCGGCGATACCCACCTCGCCATCACCGTCAAGATCAGCTTGAGGGATGTCGTCGAGATCTATTGTTCCTAACAGAATCATCTCGATGAGTTTGTTGACATCGGCGATGGTGACTTCTCCATCTTCGTTAATGTCACCCGGTAAGTGTGGTGGCCTGTAGTCAAGCTGTCTATCCATCCAGACGATGCGGTCGGTGATCCACTGTTTCAAGAACGCGATTTCATCGTTGTAGTCGGTGGCGATGTAGTAGTTAGGCCAGATGTAGGTGCCCCACAGCGGGTAGGCCATGGTGTTGCGGCTCTCGGCGCCGTTGCTGGTGAGCATTGTGGCGAGGGAGTCGATGGTCGCCATCAGGTTGTCGATGCGCAGGTTGGATTGGCGGTACTGGCTCCACCGCTGCTTCAGGTGCTGGATATAGAGCGTATCCTTGTTGAGATAGTACCACCAGAGCGGCACCATGTCGGTTGTTGGCTTCTTGGGCAGGATGTCGTTAACCTGATACATCCATGTGTCGGTGAGCCATCCATCGTGGTAGTTGCAGTTGCCGTAGGCGAGGTTCATGTCCCAGACGACCATTTTGAAATGTGAGTCCTGACTGTCGCGTCGCTTGAAGAACTTGCCGCTGAGGCGGTAGGCATCGATGTTGTGCCCGATTTCCATGGCGAGTTGGAAGTCGATGAAGCTGGTCTCGTCGATGTATTTGCACTCTCCGGTTGTTTTGTTGCGGAAGCCCGTGATGAAAGCCGTTTCCATCTTGTCAATCTGCTTATGGATATAGGTCAGCTGTTCATCGGTGAGGTCCTCGTAGTCGGGGAATTTGTACTGGAAATGGATGTTGGAGGTGTAGATGCCCTGACCGGTGCTTGTCAAGGGCGGGTATTTGGACACATAATTGGGCTCGTCGTCGCGGTCCACCTCCATGATGTAGCCACCGGTGAGTTCATCGCCTTCTTGCCCCGGGTCGTCGAGGTTAAGGCGGTTCTTGCCTTTTGAGACCACCTCGGTGAGGATATAGACGCCGTAATAGATGTTATTGTATATGACCTCGCAGTAGCGCCCTTGCGGTGTGTATTCCATCCATGGCCTTGAGATCTCGAAGGCAAGCATGTCTCGTATCATGCTCCTGTCGCTGAAGGGTGCAAGCAGTGCCCAATTGTTGTCCTTGGGCATGCCGAGCATGGGGACTTTCTTCCATGAGCCGCCCTCCTCGAGGGGCTTGTCAAGCGGTCTGAAGGAGTAAGGCTTCTTCATGCTGTGGGTGTAGGACGAGTTGCCGCGGTAGCGTATCGCGATGTAGCCGTCGTAATCGACATGCTGTCCCGGGTGGGCGATGGTGTCGGTGTAGTTGAGTTGTCCAGTCCCGTTATCGATGATCTTCATGCGGGCCGTGATGCGCTCGTCGTGGTTCATGGTGCCGTCCGCGGTGAGCCACACGATGGGAAGGTTGGTGGATTTGAGTTTCACATTTTTGTTGATTGGCGACGACAAGAGTACCGCGCTGGAGGGTAACAGCCCCGCCAACACGACGATCGCCAACAAAACAACAAAACGTTTCATTTCAAGGGACAAAGATAGTGCATGACGAGCGGAGAACAAAACAAAAAACATAGTTTTTGTTTTTTATCCCGAGACAAACATGAAAAGTAGTACAAGTCAAAAACAATGGCAAACAAAATCTGAGTTTGTTTGCCATTGTGAATAAGCTTTGTTTATCAACAGCGTGTCAATTGAGTATCAAGTCGATGAGGGCGTTGACATCAGCGATGTTGACTTCGCCGTCGCCGTTGACATCGGCTCGTGGCCCTGCAGTGTTATTGCTGCCCAGTATGATGTCGATGAGGGCATTGACATCGGCGATATTGACTTCGTTGTCGCTGTTCACATCACCGGTGATTATCACATGGTAGATGAAAGAGCGGATGTCGCAGTAGTCGGTGTACTGTGGCGTGGTTCCTGTGGTGAGTGTGCGGTAGGCGTAACGGGCACGGACATAGTAGGTGCCGCCGTCGACAAGCTTACCTGAACCCTTGATGTCTCCCAGTTGTGGTGTCTGGAATGTACCCTCGAGTGTGCCGTTGTAGGAGGTGCGTGTGGGGAAGGACAGTGAGTTGCTGATCTGCACCCTGAGTGATGCGGCGCCCTCGACAGGTTCAAAGGCAACGACATCGGTGTTATAGAGGACGGTGTCGGCTGCTGTGGGACAGAGGTAGACCGGCAGGGGCGGTATGACCTCTACTGTGGTGAATGAGGAGACGGGTGTGACTACCGTCATGTCGCCGAAGGTCGCGGTGACGCGTGCATAGTAGGTCGTGGCACCGGCGAGCCTGTATTGCGGCACTTGCCACAGGGGCTCGTTAAGGTGCAGCGTGTCCGGGTTTGCCAACGATGACGATGTCGCGAGTTCGAGCAGGTAGGTTGTACCTGGGGCTCCGGCAGTCCAAGTGACGACAGGTGTCAAGGGCACTGCTGTTTCACTGTTGGCAGGTGCGGTGATGTGCATCTGCCCCAGGGTGAAATGGCGGGGCTGGCTGGGGGTGTCCCACTGGTTCAGTCCTCGTGCGATGACGCGCCACCAGTAGGTGCCGTCGGTGAGCGTGGAGATACTTGTGAGGGGCAGGCTCGTCGAATCCACCTCGACTTGTGCGACGAGGTGTTGCATCTGGTCGTCATCATAGAGTTGGACAAGATATGTCGCGCCGTCTCCGCTCCATTGCAGGAAGGACAGCTCGGTCACTTCGTCGCCGTCCTCGGGATACAGCAGCTGTGGCTGTGTCGCCGCCGTAGGCACGGCTCCTGGAGTGGCGGGTGCGTATTCGTTCTCCCACCTGTCGAGGATTGCCACTGCCTGGTGATATCCCTCGCGCTTGTCAGCGGGCAGGGTGTAAGACGCCTGATAACTGATGCCGTCGATATATCGTGCCTGGCTATGGAAATCCTGGTCTTGCACGCTGTCGGGGATGGTGTAGATGACATAGCGCACATTGGGAATGCTGTCCCATGTGAGGGTGCCGTCGTTATAGGCGAGGTTAGTCACCATGGTGTAGGTCTGGTCGGGTTGGAGCCATGCTGGGGCGGGGTTGAGGGCGATGGTCGGGTACAGGCTGTCCTTGAGCCATGTGCGTAGCTGCCGCACCTTGCCGTCGATGACCTCTTTCTTGTTACGCCAGGTGCCGTAGCGGAAATACACCATGCCCGGGTTGCCGCCGGCTGCCATCGCCTCTCGCATGACGCGTCCCTGCTTGACGAACTCGGCCAGTGTCCAGCCCTCCTCGTCGGGGACCCACTGGCTGATAAAGATGTGTCGGTTGAATCGTGCCGCCATCTTGCCCCACCAGGTAGTGACGCCAGTGAAGGTGCCTGTCGTTTTCCAGTAGACCTGCGGTGCCAGGAAGTCGATGGTGCCTCGTGTCACCCATGCCATGGGGTCGCTGTAGATCTGGTTATATTGCCAGTCGCTGCCCACGGGGCAGGGATCCACGCCATACTGTGCTGCCACAGCCGGGTTGGTACATGCCACTCCGGCAGGCCCTATGCCGAAGCGCACCCACGGCTTTGTCGCCTTGACCATGTCGTTGACATCCTTGACCATCTGGTTGACATTCTCGCGTCGCCAGTCGCCCTGACTCATCGTGCCGCCTGCTTCCTTGTAAGCGTTGTAAAGGTCGGCGTCAAGCGAGAACGAGGGATTGTCCTGGTTGTAGAAATAGTCATCGAAGACAAGTCCATCGACATCATACTTGACGAGGATGTCTTGACAGACATCCACAACGCGTTGGCGCACCTCGGGGATGCCCGGATTGAGCACTGTTTCATAGCTTGTGGTGAGCAGCCACTCGGGATGGGTATGGACATAGTCCAGCTCGCTTTGGCCCCACATGTTGCTGCCGTGGCCGTAGCGGTAAGGGTTGACCCAGGCATACACCTCGATACCCCGTTTGTGGGCTTCCTCGACGAGGTAGAGGAAGGGGTCGAAGGCGGGTGCCACGCCTCGGGTGCCTGATACATAACTGGACCAGGGCTCGTAGGCTGAGTTATACATCGCATCACACATGGCCCTGACATGGTAATAAATGGTGTTGATGTGGTTTACCTGCAGGGTGTCGAGCATCTTGCGGCAGGCATTCTGCATGATGGGGGTGTTGCTCGCCGTGATGGCGCCGCTGGGCCAGTCGTTAAGGTAGGCCGTGATCCACATGCCGCGCTGCTCGCGCTTGGGTGCCGTGTCGGCCGCCGCTGTGACAAAACTGGCGGCAAGCGCCGCCAGTAATGCTATCAGGATTAGTATTCTCTTCATCGTCTCAAATTGGACAAATTAGACAAATTGGGCCAATAAACGGTGCCGTTAGAACAGGTTGGTCAGGCGCGGGTTGATGCACAAGCCCAAAATCTTGTCCTTGTTGCCGTTGAAGTTATAGACCTTGCCATCGTCCGGGTTGAAGTAGTACAGACCCGTGGTATAAGTCTTCTCGGTCGTGGCGGCACGGAAGCCGAAGTAAACATAGTGCGTTTGGCTGTCCACGGCGAACTGCGTCGTGTAAACGCCCTCGGCATCGGTCGTGTTGATGGGATCGGCCTCCATGGTGATGAAGTGGATGTACTTGTCAT
>JAFZSS010000173.1 GCA_017619255.1 Muribaculaceae bacterium | reverse complement strand
GAGGACCGGTGCTCCCACCTTCAACGGCTACACCACCGACGGCATCCACGCCTACTTCATTGAGATTCTCCCCACCGAGCCCAGTACCATCTACTACCGCATCCAGTACAATGACGAGGAGTTCACCGATTGGGCAGAGTATGAGGATGTCCTGAGCTTCACCGAGGACGGCCACTATCGCGTAGAGGCTTATGCTGTTGCTCCGGGCAAGCTCGATAGCTATCCCATCTCCTACGAGTTCTATGTGACTCCGTTCACCGGTCTGAGCGAGCTGGCCAGCGGCAAGACCGTTGCCGGCGTGCGCTACTACAACATGGCTGGTCAGGAGATGCAGGAGGCTAACGGCATGACGATCGTCGTTACCACCTACACCGACGGCACCACCAGCGCCGCTAAGGTGATCAAGTGATTAGGCTTTAGCTATTAGCTGACCATAAAACGGGCGACCCGCACAGGGCCGCCTGTTTTTTGTGTCAGACGCCTGAAGGGCGGCCACGCCAAGGCGAGGCCCTACAGGTTTTTGGGGTGCTTTGAGCGCATGAGGCTATGGATTATTGGTGCGGTGGTCTGATTTTTTTTCATTTTATTTTGGAAGTTCGATTATTATTTGTAACTTTGCAGTCTAAACCCGTAATGTGTATTTACCTTTTTGTTTAACTTTTTAATTTTCAACATTTATGAAGAAATTATTATTCGTTCTGTTGACAGCCGCATTGGCACTGCCGATGATGGCTCAGACTAAGGCTGATGAGGCCGCTGCTATGGCTAACTACCGCAGGGCTGCTGTTCCCAGCTTTACCTTGCAACGCCAGCATGTACAGGTTGTTGCTAACCGCGACGAGGTTCCCGCAGGCTATGCCAGCGTAACCCTGGCTGCCGACGATGTATGGGGTGACGGCTCTGGCTACCAGATGCTGCTTGATGCCGATGCTACCGCTTTTGGCACCATCATCCCCGAGACCGGTGGTCTGACCACCAGCGGCGATGCTGATGCAGCAACCTATGCCGAGTTTGAGTACAAGATCCCGGAGAATGCCGATGGTTCTCTCACCACTCAGAACATGGTATGTGACGATGCAGTCACCATCCTGATTCCCGCCGGTGTCTATGACTGGTGCATCACCAACCCGACTCCTGGTGACAGGGTTTGGATTGCTTCGAGCAATGGTACTTGCCCCGGCCGCTATGACGACTTCGAGTTCGCTGATGGCGCAACCTACATTTTCTACGTAAGCTTCGGTGGCTACAACGACCAGGTTGAGCTGGAGATCGTTGACCCGACCGCTCCCGTTGCTGTTGAGGGCTTAAATGTCACTGTTGACGGTACCAACGCTAATGTAGCTTGGACCAACGACCACGATCCCGCCTTCAACCTGCGCTACAGGGTTTACGATCCCGACATGGCTCAGGACCTCTTCTGGGACTTCGACAGCGACGAGTCGCTTGAGGGTTGGATGACCTATGACGCTGACGGTGACGGTTATCCCTGGCGCCTTGATGCTCAAGGCATAGACGGTTCTTACTGCTTGGTATCTGACAGCTACTATAGCGGCGCACTGAGCCCCGACAACTGGGTATTCTCGCCCGAGGTTAAGCTGGGTGGCACGCTGAAGTTCTGGACTGCTAACTACTCTGGCTACTACATTGACAAGATTGCTGTTTATGCTATCGAAGGTGACATCGACTTTGACAACTTCGATCCCGAGGCCTTCGTGCTGATTGAAGACAACATCGAGCCTGGACAAGCCTTTGAGGAGTACACCTTTGAGATTCCCGCTGAGCTGCGTGGCAATGGTCACTTCGCCTTCCGTCACTATGACTGCTACGACCAGTTCCGCATCTTCGTTGACGATGTAACCTACACTGTTCCCGGCAACGAGCCCGGCGAGTGGACTGTAGTTGAGGGCATCGAGGGCAACGAGTATCTGCTCGAGGGCCTGGAGGCCGAGACCACCTATGAGGTACAGGTACAGGCTATCGGCGCTAACGAGACCACTGGCAACTGGACCGAGGTTGTTCTGTTCACCACCGGTGAGGCTGGTCAGGTAACTCCTCCCGAGCCCGAGGATCCCCACATGACCGGCAAGTGGCTCGTGCTCATCAATCAGGATGGCGACGAGGTATGGTACGCCATGAACGATGATCCCGAAGGTGAGAACAACTGGTTCTTGATGCTCACCCTGCACCACTATCCCTGGAACGAGAATGTTCCCTTCTACTTCATGGTAGACGGTGTACAGATGGGTGCTGAGACCGACATGTATCTGCCTCAGATGGGTGACGAGGCCCAGACCGTCCTCAATCCCGTATTCGAGGGTGAGAACATGTTCTATGTTCCCTCAACTTACACCTACACTTGGGGTCTGCAGCTCCAGGATGGTCAGTACTACCTGCTCGTTGCTCAGGGCCCGCAGACCGCTGTTAACGAGATCAATGGTGGCAAGACCGTATCGAGCGTACGCTACTTCAATGTAGCTGGTCAGGAGATGCAGGAGGCTAACGGCATGACGATCGTCGTTACCACCTACACCGACGGCACCACCAGCGCCGCTAAGGTGATCAAGTAATTAGGCTTTAGCTATTAGCTGACAATAAAACGGGCGACCCGCACAGGGCCGCCTGTTTTTATTTGGCTTTATTAGTGTCGTGGAAAACTTATCTGGTCAATGAGGCCCTACAGGCAAGCTAACGATAAGATATAGTAATCTATCTTTGCGTCTTAGCGTGAGATGATGTGGTGCGTGGGGGTTAAGCGAAGGTGAAGAGGATGATGAGCTCGGCAATGAGCACGCGCATGAACATCGTCAAGGGATAGACAGTGGCATAGGCCACAGCGGGCGCGTCGTTGCCGGCAGTATTGTTGGCATAGCCCAGGGCGGGCGGGTCGGTGGTGGCACCGGCTACGAGACCCATGATGGTGCAGTAGTTGAGATGCAGCTTGCCACGGGCGACGATGACCGCTACGATGAGCGGGATGATGGTGATGAGGAAGCCGTAGAGTACCCACAACGCGCCATTGGCGCTCAGGATGGTGGAAACGAACTTGCCGCCTGCCGCGATGCCTACCGAGGCGAGGAAGAGGCATAAGCCCAGCTCACGCAACATAAGGCTGGCGGCGGTGCTGGTATAGGTGACCAGGCGCGCCTTGTAGCCGTAACGGCCAATGAAGATGGCGACGATGAGCGGTCCTCCGGCGAGACCCAGTTTCATGGGTACCGACATGCCGGGGAGCATGATGGGGATGGAGCCGACGATGATACCCAGGACAATGCCGATGAACATGGTGAACAGGTTGGGGTGCTCCAGGCGCTTGTAGGAGTTGCCCATGCGCTTGCCCAGACGGTCTAAGTCCTCTTCACGTCCCACGACGGTGAGGCGGTCGCCCACCTGCAGCGACAGGTTGGGGCTGGCGAGCAGCTCGACGCCGGCACGATAGACGCGTGTGACATTGACCTTGTAGCCCTCGTGGAGACGGATGGAGCCTATCTTACGGCCATTGAGCTCGCTGTTGGTGATGATGATTCGCTTGCTCACGATGCCCTTGGGCGAGGTCTCGAGCTGCCAGTCAAAGTCCACGTGTGGTCCGATGATGGCATCAAAGATATCTTGGTCGTTGGCGCTCATGACGATGCGCAGCACGTCGTCCTGGTGGATGATGGTCTCGCCCTGGGGAATCTCGACGCTGCCGTCGACACGCTTGAGGCGTGAGATGGTGAAGTTGTGGTCGATGATGGCGTGCAGGCGCGTCACGGTGATGTCATAGATGAGCTTGTTGGTCACTTGATAGGTGATGACGTGGGGCTTGAGCTGGCTGTCTTCCTTCTCGCGCTCGATTTCCTCGGCTTCCTTGTCGACATTGACCTTGAACAGGGCCTTGAGCAGCACCATCGACAGGATGACGCCCACGACGCCCAGGGGATAGGCGGCGGCATAGCCTAGGGACATCGACTCGTTGAGGTCGGTGGCAATGTCGGGCGCGGTTTCGATGAGGGTTTGCTGGGCAGCACCCAAGCCGGGAGTGTTGGTCACGGCACCGCTCATGACGCCCACGAGGTCGGTCATCGAGATGTTGCCCGCGATAAAGTAGATGGCGAGAGCGACAACAACGTTAAGCGCCACGATGAGCATGGCGACGCCATTGAGCTGGATGCCCTCTTGCTTGAACGACGAGAAGAAACTGGGACCCACCTGCAAACCGATGGAGAAGATGAACAGGATGAGGCCGAACTCCTGAATGAACTTGAGGGTGGCGGCGTCGACGGTCACGCCCAGGTGGCCGATGAGGATGCCGCAGAAGAGCACAAAGGTCGCTCCGAGCGAAATGCCGAAGAATTTCACCTTGCCGAGGAGCACGCCGATGACGATGACAATCGCGTAAACGATGATGGTGTGCGCAACCCCGTTACCAAGCCATAATTCAGTGAACCAGTTCATTTCTAGACTTTAGACTTTAGATTTTAGGAGATGGAGATGCCGTTCTCGACGATATCGAGAATCTCGACGGGGTTGTTGACGATGACATTGGCATGGTACTCGACAAGTTCCTTCTTGTTGCGGAACCCCCATGTCACGCCCACCGAGTCGATGCACGCGCGGCGCGCGGTTTCCATGTCCACGCCGCTGTCGCCCACATAGAGGGTGTCGGCCTTGGCGACGCCGGCCTTGGCGAGGATGGCAAAAATCACGCTGGGGTCGGGCTTGACATTCACGCCCTCGCGGTGCCCCTCGACAGCGATGAAGTTGATGTCGGGGAAGAAGTGCGGAATAATCTTGTCAACGGCTTTCTGGTACTTGTTGCTGGCGACGGCCGTTGCCACGCCCATGTCGCGCAGGTCCTGCAGCAGTTCGGGCATGCCGCTGTAGTGCTTGGTGAAGTCGGTACAGTGCTCGTCATAGTGCTCGAGGAAGTCGCCGAGGACGCGGTCCACTGTTGCGTCGTCGCGGGCGTCCTCGGGGAGCACGCGCGTCATCAGTCGCCTCACGCCGTTGCCCACAAAGTAGGGGTAGCTTGCCATCGAGTGGGTGGCAAAGCCGTTGCGCTCGAGCGCATAATTGGCGGCCTGTCCCAAGTCCTCGATGGTGTTGAGCAGCGTGCCGTCCAAGTCAAAAATCACCAGCTTCTTCATGTCAAATCAGTTGTTTAGGCTGCAAAGTTAGTCATTTTATTTGATATACCCGACAATCTCGCCAGTAACCGTGACATTCAATGCAGTCATGGGGTGGAAAGTGGGGTGCAATCGTTTGCGTTGATTTTTGGGATGGTGATAGTGTGGGGTATATATATAATGTGTATAAAATCATTAACTTTGTGGGACATCTAAGCGACATAAGGCGTCGCTTGTTACCATCGTAACCACCTGATCAGAACATAACTTTAAAAACCGAGGGATATGAAAAGGACATTTACATGCTTACTCGCGCTTGCGGTGTCGCTGCTGACGCTGCAAGTCGGTGCCCAGATGTATATCGTGGGCGATGCACCGTTCGGCGGTTGGAACCCTGCCGGCGGAGTGCCGATGACTGTCGGCACCGGCGGGACTTACTCTTACACGACAACCATCAATGGCAAGGTGTACTTTGTCTTTGCTGACCATCTCGCCGCGTCATCTGGCGATTGGGACACTTTCAACAACAACTACCGTTATGGCCCGCTGACCGATGGCGAGACGGTGACCGCCAACACATGGATAACGACGCAGAGGAGCTCTGAGGGCGCTTATTGCTTTACGGGCAACGGTTCGGAATATGTCATCAAATTTGACACCATCAACAAGCGTTTCAGGATTAACGGTAACGACACCCCCGTGAATCCGGTGACCGGCCACCTCTACATCATCGGCGAGGCTGAGGGTAACGCCTGGGATCCCAGTGTGGGCGTGGAAATGAACACCACCGATGGCAACCTGTTCACCGCCGAAGTCACTTTTAACGGGATTTGGGATGAGGAGGATGCCAATGTGAGCTACTTCTCTTTCACTTCCAAGCTGGGAAACGGCACCGACGACTGGAGTGGCATAGCGCCCTATCGGTTGACACCCATCAGCGAGGGCAACTTCTGGGTGACCTCGGCGACACTCGGTGTGCCTATCCCGATGAACGAGTTCGGTGATTGCGTCGATGTGGCTATCCGCATTCCTAAGGGCACCTATGAGTTGACGGTCAATGTGGAAGACCGCACCTGTCTCATCACGCGCAAGAGCGGCGGCGGTCCCGTTACCGGCAAGGGGTGGCCCGCGATGTTTGGCGGCGTGATGCTGCAGGGCTTCTACTGGGACAGCTACGATGCGACGCGCTGGACCACGCTGACCGAGAAGGCCCAAGAGCTGAGCCAGTATTTCGATGTGATCTGGGTGCCTAACTCGGGCAGCGTCGATGCCTATGGCAGCGCCGAGAGCATGGGCTACATGCCCGTTTACTGGTTGAAGCACAACACCTGCTTCGGTACCGAGTCGCAGCTGCGCGAGATGATCAGCACCTTCCACAACCACAACACCAGTGTGCTGATGGACATGGTGCTGAACCACAAGAGCGGCAAGACCGGCTGGGTGGACTTTGCCAACGAGAGCGTCACGGGTCCTGTGACGGGCTTGAACTACAGCATGACATGGTCTCTGGCCGACATCTGCAACACCGACGAGTGTGTGGCGCAAGGCTATGCTGCCACGGGCGCTGCCGACGAGGGCGAGAACTTTGACGGCAGCCGTGACCTGGACCATACCAGCGCCAATGTGCAGCAGAATGTCAATACCTATCAAAAGTATCTCATCAACGAGTTGGGTTATGACGGTTTCCGCTATGACATGTGCAAGGGTTATGCGGGCTACTATGTGGGTCTGTACAATGCAGCTTCGACGCCGGCCTTCTCGGTGGGCGAGTACTGGGACGGCAATCCCGAGACGCTGCGCTGGTGGCTGAACGAGACCAAGCAGAATGACCGCATCCAGACCGCCGTATTTGACTTCTCGCTGAAATACCCGATGCAGAACGCCTTTAGTAGCGGTAATTGGAGCGCCTTGAACGACAAGGGCTTGGCGGCTGATGCTGATTACCAGCGCTATGCTGTTACCTTTGTCGACAACCACGACACGGGTCAAGGCAGCAACTATGACTGCTTGAAGACCAATGTGATGGCAGCCAATGCCTTCATCCTGACGATGCCCGGCACGCCGTGTGTCTTCTACAAGCACTACAATGTCTATGCCGACGAGATGAACAACTGCATCAAGGCTCGCCGTGCCGCCGGTGTCCACAACCAGAGCGGTATCGTCACCCAAGAGGAGAGCAACGGCGGTTACATCCTGGAGACCGCGGGCACACGCGGCAACCTGTACCTGCAGCTGGGCGGCGCTGTCGCCAATGGCTGCCCCTATGGCTTTGAGCCTGTACAGGTGGGCGAAAATTACGCGTTGTACATCACTTACGGCATCGACTGGCGTCATGTGGCCAAGGACGGCACCATCGTGGGCTATCCCGTGGTGAGCAAGCCTGCCGGCAACTATGTGGGCAGCGTGAGCCTCACCGTGGCGCCCAATGAGAGCGGCACGACGCTCGTCTACACGACCAACGGCAGCGTGCCCACTGCCAGCAGCCCGACCATTACCTCATCGACTGCTTTCACTTTCACCGAGAACACCACGCTCAAGGTGGGTGTGCTCAACGGCGACCAGGTAGAAAATGTGGAGAACTACATCTACACCATCACCAAAACGGCCTCTACGGGCATCAACATCTATGTGAGGTCCACGATGAACAATGCCAACATTTGGGCATGGAGCTCCAATGGCAATGAAACCGGTGACATGTGGCCCGGCAAGGCCATCAGCAGTCTGGACAAGGTGACCATCAACGACCTCGAGTGGCGCCGCCTGCATGTGGATGCCGATGAGGCATGGATGATTTTCAACAATGGCGAGAGCGGCTTCGAGAATCAGACCAATGTCATCGATGTGACGCGTGACACTTACTTCCTCTATCCCAACAGCGACCTGACGGGCTTCAACTATGCTGCTGCCGACACCTACCTCGATGTGACCGAGAAATATGCCGGTACCAACAACTATGAGCATGTGTATGTGCTGGGCAACATCAACAGCACAGGTTGGTCTCCCAGCAATGGCTATCAGATGACGACCACCAACGGTGAGAAATATACCGCCACCATCAACTTCGTTGACCCCTACGGTGGCTACAGCTACTTCAGCTTCTCGACTGCCCTGGGCAGCACATGGGATGAGATTGCCGCCGACCGCATGGGCGCCACCACTGGGAACCTCCTCATCACCGACGCCCTGCTGGGTACGCAGTTGAGCGTTGTCCCCGGCACTAATGCCTTCAAGATTGCCACGGGTAAGTATAATCTGACATTCTACCTCACCAACCGTGTTCTGGTCGTTGACAAGTGGAGCCCCGTTTTGCGCGGTGATGTGAATGGCAGCGGCTCGATTGATATCTCGGATGCGACGCTGCTGATAGATTATTTGCTCTATGGCGATTCCACGGGCATGAACATGGCGAATGCCGACTGTTGCCAGGACAACGAAATCGACATCTCGGATGTGACGACTCTGATCAGTTATCTGCTGACAGGCACTTGGTGAGTTAGGCTTTAGCTTTTAGTTGACAATAAAACGGGCGACCCGCAAGGGCCGCCCGTTTTTATGTTTGGAAGACGCCCGTGAGGGCGGGCCATGCCCTCTGCGGCCTCGTGCGGCCACGCCAAGGCGAGGCCCTACAGCGGTGGTGAATGCTCAAGGAAACGGCCACGCCGAGGCGAGGCCCTACGAGTTCTCGGAGGGCTCGGTGGTCACCTGGTGAACTCGACTTGCTTGATGAGCTGGTAGTTGAAGCGCTCCACATCGGTGAGCTTGACGGGCTTGCCCGTTTTTATGTACCAGGGCTGAGCGTTGAAATAGCGCTGCGTGGCGGGGTCCTTGAAGGTGTCGCCATGGCGGGCGTAGATTTCGCCGCGCATCAGCGTGAGCACCTCTTTGGGATAGAGTTCGAGCATCTTGTGGGTCAATGGGAAGACCGAGGCAAACGCCCACTTGCCGGGCAGGTCGTTGAAGGGCTGCTGCACCATGGTAAGCTGGACCGTGTCGCCGCTCTTGCCGATAGGGGGCATGTGCTCCACAAACGGCTCGTCATGCAGCACTTTGGCTTGCAGGCCGTCGAGGGTGGGGGTGATGACCCACTCCATGGGACCCATGATGGCTGCCGCGCCACCGCCGCCGGGCATCTTGCCCCACTTGGGGTCGCTGGGGTCTCCACCGCTGACCCTGCCGCTGCCGTAGAGGATGTTGATTTGGCGCTTGCCGGGGATGAACCTGTAGCCATTGAAGACGCCTGGGTCATGGCTGTATTTCGAGCCGGTGTAGTGTTCCTGCCTGGGGCCGAATATGGCGTTCTCGCCCGCGGGAGTGGTGTAGTTGCCATTGAAGAGCTGCGGCAAGAGCAGTGTCCACAAGCCACCCTGGTACTCGTGGTCATAGTCGAGGTGGTAGAAGGTCTTGAAGGGCTTGCCCTGGGCATCGCGCATGACCAGCATGACGCGGCCCGCCACCTGTTCGGTCGTCACGCGCGTCCCCTGTTTCACGCTATTGGCCCACACTTGCCCTTTCCTCACGGTAAAGGGGGCGTATTGGTCACATTCCTCAACAGGATAGATATCGGGTTGGATGATGAAGGAGACCACCTGCTCGTCGGTGTCATACCAGGAGCTGTAGATGTTGATGCCGTCGGTCCATACATGCTCCTGGCTTTTGTCGAGAAGGGTCTTGGACATCGGCGTTATCGAGTGCTTGCCTGTGTGGACCTCCCATTGGCGGGCCGTCAGCACAGCGACGGTGTCCTCGAGGTCCCGCTCGTTGATGTAATAGCGGGCATAACGCTCAAACTGCTGTGCCTGGGCCGTCAGCGTGGCCATGACAAGCAATAGCTGCAGCAGGTGCCGCATAAGCACAAATGAATGGGGGTTGACTCGTGTCATGACTTGATGTGTTTTGGTGTGATGTGCAAAGGTAATGCTTTTTTTGTAAAGGTGTGGAATATTAGTTAACTTTGCAGCCATCAATGGAAAAGCAGTACGAGAATATCATCATCGGCATCGACCCGGGCACCAATGTCATGGGTTATGCCTTGCTTGGCGTGAACGGCAAGAAGCCCGAACTCATCGTCATGGGCGTGCTGAGGCTCAACCGCATGGAGGACCACTACATGCGTCTGCACCACATCTATGAGCGCGTGAGCGGCGTCATCGCCGAGTACCTGCCCGACGAGATGGCCATCGAGGCGCCGTTCTACGGCAAGAATGTGCAGTCGATGCTCAAGCTGGGCCGCGCTCAGGGTGTGGCGATGGTCGCTGCCCTCAACCGCGAGATTCCCATCACCGAGTATGAGCCGCGCAAAATCAAAATGGCCATCACCGGCAACGGTGCCGCCAGCAAGGAGCAGGTGGCGATGATGGTGCAGCGCACGCTGAACATCGACGAGGCGCAGATGCCGGACCTGCTCGACGCTACCGATGCCCTCGCCGCGGCACTGTGCCACTTCTACGAGCGCAGCAAGCCCATCAGCACCAAGGGCGCCAAATCCTGGAAGTCCTTTATCGCCCAGCACCCCGACAGAGTCAAGGAATAGTTAGGAATTAGGAGTTAGGAGTTGGCATCCGCTATCTCACTTCTCACTCTCTCCTCCCTTCCCGGTTTTTGGTTAAATTTGTTAAAGTGGCAGGAGTGTTAATAAATCTTTTGGATTCTTGTTGGTGGGGCGGAGGAAAATGCTTACCTTTGCCCCCGAATTAAGGGCTGAAGTGTAAAGAATGATAGTATATTCATTTGGAATACCTTTTTTAATAACTTGCAGTGGTGAAGCTGCCAGCCAGTTTTATAACCCTCTGCAAGTGAGGGAAGTCAGCGATAGACGCGCCAGATTAGACGGGATAATACCCCCTAATGTGGCGCGAATTCTTTTGTTGGTTTCAATAGTGCGTAAATCATATTTTTAATAATTACTATTTTTTAATCAATTAAATTAAGTTTTTCAGTTATGTTGAGAACAGTTAAGCTTATGGCATTGGTGGCAATGTTTTTCGTAGCATTGTCGGCAAGCGCTCAGGTAACAACCTCGGCTTTGTCGGGTGTTGTGACCGATGAAAACCAGCAGGCGATGATTGGCGCTACGATCACCGCATTGCACACGCCCTCGGGCACGAAGTACAACGCCGTGACCAACATGGATGGCCGTTATACCATCCAGGGTATGCGTCCCGGTGGCCCTTACACCGTCAGCGTGTCCTACATCGGCTACGAGCCCCGCAGTATCGAGGGAGTGAATCTGCAGCTTGCCGAGACCTCCAACCTTGATTTCGACTTGAGTGTTAATGCCAACACCCTGGGTGAGGTCGTCGTTACCACTGCCGCAACCAAGTTCAGGGCAGAGAAGACCGGTGCCGCAACCAACATCAACAGCACCCAGATCAGCAGTCTGCCTACGGTTACCCGCAACCTTACCGATGTGACCCGTCTGTCCCCCTACGGCGGCAATGGCATGAGCTTTGCCGGTACCGATGGTCGTACAGCCAACTTCACTGTCGATGGTGCGAATTTCAACAACAACTTCGGTCTGAGCAGCAACCTGCCTGGTGGTGGCAACCCCATCAGCATCGAGGCTATCGAGGAGCTTCAGGTGGTGATTTCACCTTATGATGTTCGTCAGACCAACTTCATCGGTGGTGGTGTGAACGCTATCACCAAGAGCGGTACCAACAAGCTGCGTGGCAGCGCCTATTGGTTCCACCGCAACGAGAACATGCGTGGTGACGCCGTTGAGCGCACCCAGATCGGTCAGGCCCGCGAGAAGATGCAGGTGACCACCTACGGTGCCACCCTGGGCGGCCCGATCATCAAGGACAAGCTGTTCTTCTTTGTGAACGGTGAGATGACCAAGCAACCGACCATCGTCAACATGTGGCGTGCTTCTCAGAACGGTGTTGCCGTTCCCGACCAGTATATCTCCCGCACCTCGCTTGCCGACCTGGCCCGCGTGAGTGAATTCGTGAAGAACAAATACGGTTATGACACCGGTTCCTATACCAACTTCCCTGCCG
>JAFZSS010000172.1 GCA_017619255.1 Muribaculaceae bacterium | reverse complement strand
GTCGTGTCACACGACCGCGACTTCCTGAACGGCATCGTGAACAAGGTCTATGAGTTCGGCGACCACCGTGTGAGGGAGCACCTGGGCGGCATCTACGACTTCCTGCAGAAAAAACGGCTGGACTCCTTGCAGCAACTCGAAGTAGGGCCTCGCCCTGGCACGGCCGTTAACGAAGAAACACCCGAGCCCGCCAGCCAGGGAAAGATGGACTACCAGCGGCAGAAGGATCGTGAGCGCCGCATCCGCCAGGCCGAGAAAAAGGTGAAAACCCTGGAGACCCGTATCGCCGAGTTGGAACAACAACTTGCCGCCATCGAAGACCAACTTGCCACAGCCACTAGCGAGAATCTGGATGTGTACTACACTCACTCCAAAATCTCCCGAGAGCTCGAAGAGGTGATGTCACAATGGGAACAGGCCGGTGAGGAACTGGAAAAAGTGAGGAGTTAGAAGTAAAGAGTTATGATGAGGTCGCTTGGAATCGATAGTGCTAGTGCAGGGGATGAGGCATTGAGGCGGCTCTATGAGACAGCATTTCCCGAGGGTGAGCAAATCCCCTATGAAGACTTGATTCATCTTCTTGATGTCATGGACATCGACTATAGGGCTTACTATGACGGCGAGATGTTGGTGGGCCTTACCATGGTGTTGCGCCTGCCATGCTATAACTGGGGTTGGTATTTTGCCGTTCAGGAGGAATTGCGCGGCAAAGGCTATGGACAAGAGATACTCACCTCAGTGCTTGACCAGTATCGCGGCAGACATCCTTTTGTCATCGACATTGAGTCGCCCCAACAGCCCGATGCCCCTAATCCCGAACAACGCAAACGCAGGCATGCCTTCTACCTGCGCAACGGCTTGAAAGACACAGGCGCACACCGCACCTACAATGGTATCACTTTTACCATCTTGTCCAGTAGCGACGAGCCTTTCACACAGCAGGACTATGAAGATATCGTGACTGCCCTGCGTGCCGCATGGGAGGACATGCCAGGCGAGCAATAAGACTATTTAACCTTTCCCTCTTGCCCATTTCATTGCAATCGTCTATTTTTGCGGCCATGAAGCGGGTTTTCTCCATAGTCATGACATTTGCGGCCCTCATCGGGGCGGCACAGGAGAATCAGGGTATCAAACTGCAGTTTGACCAGTCAAAAATCAGCCCGCAGTTCACCATGCCCGAACTGCCCACGACCATCACACCCGCTACCAACATAAAGCCTACCTTCAACGCCACCCTGCCCACCGCTGCCGACCTCAAACTGGACACCCAGTTTGACAAGTTGACCGACAGCATTGCCATCTATCAGCCAGAATGGAACGACAGCCATTACCCTACGGCCACCCTGCCCCATTTTCGCTACGACACCAACCCCTACAGCCGCGACTGGTCGTCAAGAGGAATCACCCGTGTCGGCAAAGGTTATCTCACGGGAAGCGGCAGTCACACGACCTATCTAGGGATGGGCAACACAGCGAGCGCCAGCGTTGCCTTCACCATGCCCATGGGTGACCGCTTTCAGGTCACGACGGGCTTGACAGGCAACAAATACCATTTTGACAACAATGCATGGAACGACTACGGCGTATTTGGAAACGCCTCTTTCAGACTCAATAACAGGCTATCACTCAATGCTTTTGGACAGTATTACATCAATCAGCGATATCACTCGGTAGCGGCGATGCCGTTCCTGGGCAGTTCGTCCTATGGTGGCACGCTAGGCTGGCGCGCCAGCGACCATTTCTCGCTTGACTTGGGCGCACGCCGCATCTACGACCCTTACACAGGACGATGGCGCACACTGCCCGTTGTACAACCCACTTTCAGTCTTTTCGGTGCCCCTATTTCCATTGATGCGGGTCCTTGGATTTATCAAGCGCTGGATTACATTTTCGGAGACGGCAAGAAATACCGCGACTGGGGTGACCCGAAATACCGCCCGGTCACCGTCCCCGACGCCATTCGCAACCAGCCCGGCTTCAACCCCAACAGCCCGGTGCCCATTCCCGACGCCTTCCGCCACTGATATCATCCCCGGACAAATCACTCTCAAAGCCGTCAATTTATTGATTTCTTGAGAGTGTTTATTGTTTTTTAGGCACATGGATTTGGGCGGGTGGGAAAGAAGTTGTAATTTTGCGTTTTAAACCCTATTCAAGGGTTTGGTTTCAAAGTGGAATGGTAAAAAAGAGTACTATAGCGGACATCATTCGTGAGGATCTAGCCGATATCTGGTCTATCCTGAACAGCGAGGAGAAGCATCTCATTGCTGAGAATTTTGTCATCCACACTTACCGCAAGAACCAGATCATCTATGCCGAAAAGGATGAGCCTCAATACCTTTGGTGCTTGATTAAGGGCAAGGTGAAACGGTTCAAAAACGGTGTGGGAGGCAAGCAACAGATTCTGCGTCTGTACCGCCCTATCCAGTATTTCGGATATCGAGCATGGTTCGCCAACGAGCCCTATGTTGCCAGCACGATGGCTATCGAGCCGTCGCAGGTGGGCACGCTTCCAGTGACGGTGGTGAAAAAGCTCATCGATGGCAACATCAAGTTGGCTTGGTTCTTCCTGCACGAATTGTCCAAGCACTTGGGCGGCAGTGAGTCCAAGGTGGTGACTCTGACCCAGAAACACATACGCGGCCGCTTGGCCGAGGCCCTGTGCATGCTCGTGGACAACTATGGCTATGAGGACGATGGCAAGACACTAAAGATTTATATGGCTCGCGAGGACCTTGCCAACTTGTCAAACATGACCACAGCCAATGCTATCCGTACCCTCTCCACTTTTGCTCAAGAACGCATCATCACTGTCGACGGCCGACGCATCCGCATCGTCGACGAGCCCACATTGCGCAATATCAGCCGATTTGGATAAACTACGAATTACACAAACTGAACGAATTGGCATCCGCATTTAATGATAACAAATTAGACTGATAAAGCCATGATCATCGCTCAACAGAAACGCAAAGAGAACATTGCCGAATACCTCCTCTACCTGTGGCAAGTGGAGGATCTGTTGCGTGCATGCCATCTGGACATCGAGACCGTGGATAAGGCCGTCATCTCACAATATGATGTTGACGATGACACGCGCCGAGACATCAAGGAATGGTATGAGTCGCTCATCAAGATGATGGAACTGGAGAATGTGCGTGAACGGGGCCACATCCGCGTATGTCACAATGTGCTCATCCGTTTGAATGACCTGCATCACCAGTTACTGGCTGACCAAGGCCGCTTCCCCGACTATCACGCCGACTACTATCGTACCTTACCCTATATCGTGCAGTTACGCGCTTCATTGCCTGAAGACCAGCGCCCCAGCGAATTGGAGACATGCTTCAACGCGCTCTATGGCGTGATGGTGCTCCACCTGCAGGGCAAGGACATTTCCCAGGATACCGCCGCCGCGATAGCACAGATTTCCCATTTCATCGGCCTGCTCTCCGCCTATTACAAGCGCGACGAGGAAAAACCGCTGTTCGGTGATGATTTAAACGACAACTGACAAATGGGAACTATCAACATACTCATCACAGGCGCCAATGGCCAACTGGGCCATGAGATGCGCAACATGCTGGAGGGCGACCCGCGTTTCCATGCTGTTTATACCGATGTCGCGGGCGATGACATCATCACGCTTGACATCCTTGACGAAAATGCCATCGATCAGATGGTTGCCGACAACGCTATTGATGTCATCGTTAATTGTGCCGCCTATACAGCTGTTGATGCCGCCGAGGACAACGAGCTTAACGCCACTCTGCTGAATGGTACCGCCGTGGGTTTTCTGGCCCGCACAGCCAAGCGCCATGGTGCGCGCATGGTGCACATCTCAACCGATTATGTATTCAACGGTCAGGGCTGCATCCCCTACACTGAAGACATGCCGACCGACCCGCAATCGGTCTATGGCCGCACCAAGCTAGATGGCGAACAACTATTGCTTGAGACATTGGGCGATGATGCTGTCATCCTGCGAACTGCTTGGCTCTACTCGCCCTACGGCAAGAACTTCGTCAAGACGATGCTTGCTCTGGGTAAGGAAAAGCCTGCGTTGAAAGTTGTGTTTGACCAAGTGGGGTCACCGACTTGCGCCCGTGACTTGGCAGGCGCCATCTTAACGGTCATCACTGCCGACGAATGGCATCCCGGTATCTATCACTACAGTAACGAGGGTGTCATCTCGTGGTATGATTTTGCCATTGCCATTCACCGTTTAGCAGGCATTACCACTTGTGATGTACAGCCTTGCCACAGTGACGAGTTCCCTGCCAAGGCCCACCGCCCGGCCTACAGTGTACTGGATAAGACCAAATTCAAAACCACATTTGGGGTGACAGTACCTTACTGGCTCGACAGCCTTGAGGGCACCGTCAATCAACTTGAAAAATTAAACACCAAACGATAATAATGTCACTGACTACCGAAATCACCCGCCGCCGCACTTTTGCCATCATTTCTCACCCAGATGCCGGCAAGACGACGTTGACCGAGAAGCTGCTGCTCTTCGGTGGCGCCATTCATGTGGCAGGCGCTGTGAAGTCCAATAAGATTAAGAAGACCGCCACCAGCGACTGGATGGAAATCGAGAAACAACGCGGTATCTCGGTCGCTACCTCGGTCATGGGATTCAACTATGGCGATTATAAAATAAACATCCTCGACACGCCCGGTCACCAGGATTTTGCCGAAGACACCTACCGCACCCTGACGGCTGTGGACAGCGTCATCATTGTTGTCGATGTCGCCAAGGGCGTAGAGACCCAGACACGCAAACTGATGGAGGTGTGCCGCATGCGCAACACGCCTGTCATCATCTTTGTCAACAAGCTCGACCGCGAGGGGCGCGACCCGTTTGACATCCTCGACGAACTGGAGCAGGAACTGAAAATTGATGTACGCCCGCTGAGCTGGCCCATCAACATCGGCGCCCATTTTAAGGGCGTGTACAACATCTACGAGCACAACATCAGCCTGTTCAAGCCCGACAAGCAGCATGTGACCGACCGCGTGGACATCAGCGATATCAATGATCCCGCCATCGACAAGGCCGTTGGCAAGGCCGATGCCGAGAAACTGCGCGCCGACATCGAACTCATCGACGGTGTCTATCCAGACTTTAACACGCTTGACTATCTGGACGGCAAGGTGGCACCTGTATTCTTCGGCTCTGCCTTGAACACATTCGGCGTGAAGGAATTGCTGGATTGCTTCGTGCATATCGCCCCGTCGCCCCGTCCCGTGAGCGCCATCGAGCGCAGCGTGGAGCCCGGCGAAGACAAATTCACCGGTTTTGTCTTCAAGATTCACGCCAACATGGATCCCAACCACCGCAGTTGCATTGCTTTTGTCAAGGTGTGCTCTGGTGTGTTCCATCGCAACGGCAACTACTTGCATGTGCGCAGCGGCAAGAGTTACCGATTCAGCGCTCCGACAGCTTTTATGGCACAGAAAAAAGAAATCATTGATGAGGTTTATCCCGGCGATATCGTGGGCTTACCCGACAACGGCATTTTCAAGATCGGCGACACCCTTACCGAAGGTGAACTGCTCCACTTCAAGGGCCTGCCCAGTTTCTCGCCTGAAATGTTCAAGTACATTGAGAACACCGACCCGATGAAGACCAAACAGCTCAACAAGGGCATCGAGCAGCTGATGGATGAGGGCGTGGCCCAGATGTTCGTCAATCAGTTCAACAACCGCAAAATTATAGGTACTGTGGGGCAACTGCAGTTCGAGGTCATCCAGTACCGCTTGCTTCATGAGTACGGCGCCCAATGCCGTTGGGAGCCTATCCACCTGTATAAAGCCTGCTGGATCGAGAGCGATGACGATGATGCGCTCGAGGCGTTCAAAAAGCGCAAACACCAGTTCATGGCACTTGACCTTGAGGGCCGTGATGTCTTCCTTGCTGACAGCAATTATGTGCTGCAGATGGCTCAGCAGGACTTCCCC
>JAFZSS010000171.1 GCA_017619255.1 Muribaculaceae bacterium | reverse complement strand
CCCAGGCTGCATCCAGTATAACGACCAGCGCATCTTCCTCGGCCCTGAGCCAACGCCCGACGAGGAAATGTCCCGTCTCAACCTCATTGCCCATGAGACGGCTCACATGTGGTTCGGCGACCTGGTGACGATGCGCTGGTTTGACGATGTGTGGACCAAGGAAGTGTTCGCCAACTTCATGGCTGACAAAATAGCCCGGGAGCAATTCCCTGACGCGAACCATGACCTGGCCTTCATCAAGGCACATTATCCCGCAGCGATGAATGTCGACCGCACCTTGGGCACGCACCCCATACAGCAGCCTCTGGACAACCTGAACAAGGCCGGTTTGCTCTATGGCAACATCATTTATCACAAGGCGCCCATCATGATGAGCAAACTCGAGAAAGAAAAAGGTGAGGATAACCTGCGGGACGGCTTGCGCAGTTACCTGAACCGATATGCTTACGGTAACGCCACATGGGACGACCTGATTGTTGAGCTGGACCGTTTTGCTCCTGAGCACAGCGCCCAGTCTTTCAGTGATGTGTGGGTGAAACAGAAGGGAATGCCGGTTTATCGATGCCAAATGACTCCTGAGGGCGACTTGGACATCACACAGCATGACCCCTGGGGACGAGGACTTGTCTGGAATCAGACTTTTGACATTCTCTTTGATCCCGCTATGGCTGAATGTGAGTTGCATAATATGGGAAGTCATCATACGCTGAAGGTGCCCCAGGGCTCAATCCCTGTCGTGAATTATCATGGTGAGGGTTATGGCCGTTTTTCCATCGATGAGCGGCAGATGTCATTCTTGCTTGACTCATGGCACAATTATGGTAAGTTGGAACGATATTCCGCGGTGCTCACCCTGTTTGAAAACTATCATTTGGGAAATGTGGATGCCGAGTCGTTGTATCAATCGTTGTTCACGGGTCTGGTTAAAGAGCAAGACGACCTCGTGGCCTCTACCGTCTGCAGTTGCATTGGCACACTGATGACACGACTTGACGGCCAGAAGCGTGACGAGGCTGAGCGCCAGTTGCTGGATGCAGCCCGTAACCATCGTCTGCAGTCTGTACGGCAGTCGTTGATGCGCATGCTCTCGGTCAAAGCCGCTTCGGCTGATGTCATCGATGCACTGTATGCCATTTGGGAACAAGGTGCAGCCCCGTCGTTCAGCAACCGCGACTATATGCGCATGGCTTATCACCTTGCGCTGATGCTTCCTGACCGGTGGCAGGAGATACTGGCAGTTCAGCGCGACCGCCTGACGAATGATGATGAGCGCCGTGAGTTTGATTTCGTCTCTCGTGCATGCAACCCTGACGAACAGGCTCAGCAACAACTCTTCAACGATTTGCTCAAGGCTGAGAACCGGCGGGTGGAGCCTTGGGCGCGGGATATGCTGGCGCTGCTCAATGACCCGACGAGAGAACCTTTCAGTAACCGTTATCTCACCGCTGGGTTGGACGCGTTGGAGGAAATACAGCGTACAGGCGACATCTTTTTCCCAGGCTATTGGCTCTTGTGCCTGCTTGACGGGCACCAGAGCGACGAGGCCCGACAAACCGTGAAGGCATGGATTGATGCCCATCCCACGCTGGAGCCAGCGTTGATGAACAAACTCAAGGAAAACGCCTACTGGCTCATCAGCTTCCCCACAACAGAATGATATCACGGTTGTGTATTGGGGGCATATTCAAGGCAGATCACTTCACCTGACAAAACAAAAAAAGCGGCTGGAAACCAGTCGCTTTTTTATGCTCAGTGGAGCATAGCGGACTCGAACCGCTTACCTCAACACTGCCAGTGTTGCGCTCTACCAGATGAGCTAATGCCCCGAATTGCGGTTGCAAAGGTAATGCCATTTTTTGAACTGGCAAATTTTTTGCTCAAAAAATGTGGGACTTTTTTCTTGAGGCATTGCTCCGAAAGGCATAATCTGTTATTGTGTAGTCGGTTGTTTCATGCGCTACTCATGGCCAATAAAGCGGTAGCATTGCCCCCAAAGCATAATTATTTGCAGTTTGACCAAATATTTTGTTGCAGATGGTTACGAAATATGAAAAATCATTGTATCTTTGCAGGAAAATTGGCTGACTATGCCTTCTATGGAGTTAAAAGACAGATTGCAAAGCATGATGCACAAGGTTGAGACCTTGCGCAAGAAATATCATGCACTCCAGAGTGAGAAGAAGGAGATGGCGCGAACGATAGAGCGCCAGGAACTGGAGATTGCGCAGCAGGAAAAGGAATTGAAACAGCTGCGCATCGACAATGAGTTCCTGCGTGTGGCGCACTCCATACCCCGCAACCCTGAGCTGGTTGCACGCTACAAGAAGCAGGTCGCCAAAATGGTGCGGGACATTGACCGTTGCATCAAACAGTTGAACGCTTGACATGACTTCCAATTGTTATGGCCGACAATAATAAAGTGAGAATATGGATACAACTTGCCGATGCTAACCAAATCGCCTTGAGCGTCAATCCAGACGAGGAGGAGAGCTATCGGAAAGCGGAAGAGCTTGTGAACACACTGTGGCGCAAGTGGATGAACCGCTTTAAGGACTCATCTGAAGATGTGCTCGCAAGGGTTGCATTCCAGTTCGCGCGTCTTTACCTGGAGGCTTACGGTGAAAACCGGCAGGTCAATGATTTCCTGACAGATTTGAATCAACAACTCGACACTCTGCTGAGTGAAGATAAATGACATCAGTGTGCCAATGCTGGCACCATGACTTTGTCCGTCATTGACAGTGATGGCGTGATGGATGGGGCGCAATGATGTTGAGAATGTTTGACAATTAGGTTCCTGCACCACTTTAAGGTTTGTATGAAAATCAGCTGAAATTCAGCCGATTGCTCATCATCTTAAGTGGCGCATTTTATTTATTTTTATATAGTAGATTAATGGATATTATATTAACTGTTATTGTAGCCATCCTGGCGATGGCAATTGGCTGCGCTGCTGCGTTGTACTTCTCTCGCAAGAACGCCAAGTCGCATGCCAACGAAATCATGGAGAAAGCCCGTCTTGAGGCCGAAGTGCTCAAGAACAATGAGGTGATGAAAGGCAAGGAAGCCGGTATGTCGATCAAGAGCGAAGCCGAGAAGGAGGCCAATGCCCGTCTGTCTAAGGTGCAGACCAGTGAAGCCAAGCTTAAGCAGCGCGAGATGACGCTCAATCAGCAACAGGGTGAACTGCAGCGCCGCCGCAATGAGGTGGACAACCTCAAGGTGAATGTGGACAACCAGATGGCTCTGCTCGAGCAACGCAAGAGTGAGGTTGATAAGATGGAACGCAGCGTGCGAGACACATTGGAGCATGTGAGCGGACTGTCGGCCGAGGAGGCCAAGGAGAAACTCATCGAGTCGCTCAAAGACGAGGCTAAGACCACTGCCGCAAGTTACATCAACGATATCATGGACGATGCCAAGATGACCGCCAACAAGGAGGCTAAGCGCATTATCATCGAGACCATCCAGCGTGTGGCTACCGAGACGGCCATCGAGAACGCTGTGACTGTATTCCATATCGATAACGACGAAATCAAGGGCCGCATTATCGGTCGTGAAGGTCGCAACATCCGTGCCCTTGAAGCAGCAACCGGTGT
>JAFZSS010000170.1 GCA_017619255.1 Muribaculaceae bacterium | reverse complement strand
ATTCCTGGCAATGAATTGATAAGAATTGACCCTGTGAGCGGCAAGAAAGATGGGTTTGACTTGGGTCACGGAGAGTGGCTTTATAGCCCGATGCACGGTTACCCCGTTTATTCCATCAATTCCATCAACATGATGCGCGACCTCAGGGACGACTTCGTCACAGCCGCAGCCTATGCGTGGACTTCGTCCTCAACCCTTGAGGTGCGGGTACACTATGTCAACTGGATAAGCGGCACTACCTTGGTTTTTGATTTTGACAAGCAGGAAGTGACCATCCGCGATACCTATCCGAACTCCAAGGTTGAGACGGTGCATTTTGTTGAATATAAGAAACCATAATGCGGCGTCTGTTGGTCATATTGATTTTGGCCCTGAGCTTGAATGCCGTTGCTCAGGTGGGCGACCTGCCTCGTTCCACGACTGAAGCCGAGGGCGTGAGCGATTGGCTGGTCAGGAGTTGCTACAGCCAGTTGGCGGCCTTGCCCGAGGTGGACTTGCATCACTTCATGATGCTGCGCCACGGCAAGGTCATCGCTGAGTGGCATGCGGCACCCTATCAGGCAGAGCAACTGCATACGCTCTACAGCGCCAGCAAGACGGTCACAGCGATGGCAGTGGGACTTGCCGTGGATGACGGCCTGCTCACGGTCGACGACAAGGTGTCGAAGCACCTGCGCGACAAGATGCCCGCCACGCTCTCGCCCGCTCTGGACAGCCTCACCGTGCGCAACCTGCTCATGATGGCGGCGGGGCGTGAGCCCGACTTGACAATTCCTGAGGGCGAGGCCGACTGGCTCACCGCCTGGTTCGCAGGTGATTTCAGCGGGGTGGGGCAGCGCTTCATCTATGACTCGATGTGCACCCACGCCCTGGCGATGATTGTCACGAGGGTCACCGGGCAGCCGATGCTGGATTATGTGCGCGGGCGCATTTTTACCCCTCTACACATCACCGAGGCCGACTGGGAACTTGCCCCCGACAGCGTCGAAACGGCAGGGTGGGGACTTCGCCTCCAGACCGAAAGCGAGGCTAAACTGGGCCAATTCATGTTGCAGCAGGGCGAGTGGAACGGGCAGCAACTGCTCAGCAAGCAGTGGATGCATGACATGACGCAGCGGCTCATCAGCACGCGCGAGGAGTCCGAACAAGAGATGTCCTGGTGGGACCATGTCGTGCACTTTTTCCGCACTATTTGGCACGAGATTCGCTCGTGGTTCACGGGCTATAATATTGACGATTATTATTTGGGCTACGGCTACCAGACCAAGGCCATCCAGCATCCGCGTGCAGAGTGCTACTTTGCGGCGGGCTATGGCGGCCAACTCATCTATGTCGTGCCCTCGCTGGATATTGTGGTTGTCATCAATGGCCGTGCAGCCAACTATGGCGACGAACTCAACACGCTCTATTACCAACTGGTGGAGCCGATGCTTGACGAGGAACAGACCATCAAGGCGACCCCCGTCGTGCCGGCGATAGAGATGCCGCGTGGCGAGGCTACTCACCCGGCGGAACAACTCTTGCTGAACAATACCATTGTGCTCGATGAGAATCTGCTGGGACTGCAAAGCATCGAGGTGACCCGCCAAGGCGATGACTGCATCTTCACGATGACTGACAAGCGCGGCCCGCTGCGCGCAGTTGCCGCCTGCGGCGAGTGGCGCATCACCACGGGCGACGAGCGCCCCATTTACATCATGGAGTGCCGCGAGCAACTGGTGGGCACACAGCGGCCGTTTACCTCGGCTGCAGCCTACGCATGGCAGGGTGATACCCTTGCCCTGCGCCTCGATTGGCTCGACGGGGGCGACAACCGTCGCCTGAAGATACACCTCGACGGCAACAACGCCACCGTAATTGCCAGCGACAATTTTGACCCCCTGCTGACCGACACAATCCATGGGGAGTTAGGAGTGAGGAATTAGTAATTGTTTCTATAGCCACTATTAATACTATTGCTTCTATAAATAACTAGAGACTAGAAACTAAATTGCGAGATATAACCGACATAGCTGATGTGAAACGACGCTTCTTGGGACACCTGACGCTCGAGAAGGGCATGAGCCAGAACACCGCTCAGGCCTATAGCGATGATGTGGACAAACTCACGCGCTACCTGGCCGATGCCGGTGTGGCGGTGGACCGTGCCACGACCGATGACCTGGAGCGTTTCATCTGTACCTTGCAGGATGTGGGCATTCAGGCGCGGTCACAGGCTCGCATCATCAGCGGTGTGAAGGGTTTTTACAAGTTCCTGCGCTTAGAGGGCTTCATGGACAACGACCCCACCGAACTGCTGCTCACCCCAAAAATCGGCCGCCATCTGCCCGAGGTGCTCACTATTGCTGAAATTGACCGAATGATTGAGGCTATCGATATGTCCAAGGTCGAGGGCCAGCGCAACCGTGCCATCATCGAGGTACTCTACGGCTGCGGGCTGCGCGTGAGCGAACTGGTGACGCTCAAGCTCTCACAGCTCTTTATCGAGGAACGCTATGTCGTTATTCAGGGCAAGGGCAACAAGCAGCGCTTGGTGCCGATCTCGCCCGTAGCCATTGAGCAAATCAATCTGTACCTGGAGCAGACGCGTTCCCATCAGGTTGCCCAGCGGGGCAGCGAGGATATCCTTTTCCTGAACCGCCGTGGTGCGATGCTCACGCGCCAGATGATTTTTCACATCGTCAAGCAGCTGTGTGAACTGGCAGGCATCCGCAAGATCATCAGTCCCCATACCCTGCGTCATAGTTTCGCCACCCACTTGCTCGAGGGCGGCGCCAACCTGCGTGCCATCCAACAGATGCTCGGCCATGAGAGCATCACCACGACCGAAATCTATGTCCACATCGACCGCTCCCGCCTGCGCGACGAAATCCTCTCCCACCATCCCCGCAATAATCCCTCACACTGAAGACATTGTGATATTCCGCTAAGCCCTTGACCCATTTTGCAGTCATTTATCGTGGCCGTCCATTAGACGCTATATGGAAAAAATAGTAATTTTGCAGCCACAAATAGGTGAAGACATAAGGTATGATGAGAATGAAACGACTTATATTGCTTCTTGTAGCGGTGATGACGCTCATTGGCACTGCGCGCGCTGGGTCGTGGTGGAACAACTACCTGCCTGACAATCAGAATGTGCAACTCACAGCAACCAATCTGCCCATCGTGTGGATTAGTGTTAATGGACAGTATATCGACCGCGATGAGCCTATCACGGCGAGCATGAAGATTATTCACAACGGTGATGGTGTGCTCAACTAT
>JAFZSS010000169.1 GCA_017619255.1 Muribaculaceae bacterium | reverse complement strand
TACTGGTTGTTCGCTGAGTTCTGTCCGCAGGCTCTTTATGGTCTTCCAGCAACTCGATATTTGTTACCTCGTATATGTAAGCCTTGTTTTTTTGATTCGTCTGATTCTCTTCAATCGTAGTTTTTGTGATGCAGTCGGTTGATGAGTCAGGTGTTTCGCATCTTTTTGCAGACCCTGCGCCGTGGGCAACTCACCAATCTTTTTTATTTCCACTTTTTGGGGGAAATGCCTACTGCTTCCTTGAAATATTTGCCGAAGAATGACTGGTTGGGGAAATTCAATTCCTCAGCGACTTGCTGGACCGTGTAGCGGCCGCTGCTCAACATCGTCTTGGCGTCAAGAATGACATAATCCTTTATCCATTGTGAGGGATGACGCCCTGTATGTTCATAGACCACATGAGACATGTACTTTAACGAGAGCCCGAGCTGATCGGCATAGAAGCCTAAGTCTCGATGCTCACGGTAATTCTCATGAACGCACTGCAGAAAAAGTGTTACGATCTCATCCTTGCGGGAGGCCTTAGCCGTCATTTCAGGCTGGTTGCTGCTCCCTTGAGCTAGTATGCTGCCCAACAGATTCACACAATTGGACGCACACTCCCTGCGATTGACCTCAAAAGCGGAGTCGCTCAAAATGGTGCGCAACATGTTGTAACCAGCCTTGAACATCTCCACATGTACGGGCTGCAACTGCAACAGAGCCACTTGTGACGGGCAGAGTCGATAAAAGTCACTATGGTTAATATTGGATGTCGCAGGGAAAAAGTCCTGGGCGAACGAGAGGAAAATGAAGCGGGTGCCTAGAGTAATCTCCATACGCTCAATAATGGCGCCCGATGAGATAATGATAGCGGTATTGCAGGTCAGGTCATAACCACGGAAATTCACACTGAACTTAACCGTGCCATTTATTACAACCATGACACTCGTTGACGACAGTTTCAAGGGGAAGCGGTTTCCAAAAACAGATTGTGCCTTTTCAACCTCACTGGAATCCACCTGCCGCAAGTTGTCCATGACCATTATGCTATTGTCAAGCGAGACAGCGCTTTGACCATCGGTCATCATTGATGCCCCCACCGATTGCGTTCCTTTCTTTTCCATTTCTTTTATGATTATCCACTTGCAAAGATAGGCATTCCAGGACAAAAAACCACCCTGATTTCACTCAAAAAGCATGATAAAGCGACTTTTCAACCAGAAATAGACATAATAAAGCCCGTCTGGTCACTCTCTGCCGAAGAATTATCCGCTCCTGAAACAGGTGGGTTTTAAAAAAAATCACTACTTTTGCCCACTCAAAGATCAACTGGCTGATAGAATATGAAACTCTTTTACACGATAGGTTTGCTCATAGTGTCCAATATCTTCATGACCTTTGCATGGTATGGTCACTTGAAACTGCAGCAGCTCAAAATATTCTCGGACCACACGCCGCTTTATGTCATCATCTTCCTCTCGTGGATGCTGGCCCTGCCCGAGTACACCTGTCAAGTCCCTGCCAACCGGATTGGCTTCGATGGTAATGGAGGCCCATTCAACATCATGCAGTTGAAGGTGATTCAAGAAGTGATTTCGCTGACGGTGTTCACGGTCTTTGTCACTGTTTTCTTCAATGGAGAAACGCTCAAGTGGAACCACCTGGCGGCTGCCATCTGCCTGGTACTGGCAGTGTATTTCGTTTTCTATAAGTGATTTTAGTTTCTAGTCCCTAGTCCTTAGTCCCTAGTCCCTAGGGGGGTCATGAGGGCGGTGACGATGGAGATATACCTGGGGAGGCTGCCGTCGCTGCTCCACTCCAGATTGACGCCCAACAAATCGCGTGCGGCAGTGCTCACATCAAAGCCAACGGCTTCCAGCGACTGACGCATCCTGTCGGGATGGCGGCAAGGCTTTCCCTCAGGGCGCGTGCAACCCTCAGGACACAACGAGCAGCGAAAGGTGAAAGCGCGGCTACCGGGGCATTGCCGCTCCCGCTCGAGCAATTCGGGAAGAAGGCTGTCCCACACCTCATCCATCGCCTGCCTGGACACCTGCCTTGATTTTTCCCGTGCCCCCCGGCAAGCCTCACAAATTGCTTGATCAAACTCGATGGTCGTCGCCATCAGCGTGACGGTCTTAAAACCGTCACTAACTGTAGCAGGGTTGAATGCGAACGGCGGACAGCACCACATCTTGCCATAGGATGGGCACTGGGCGCACAAGGCATCAAAGCGTTCCACATCACGGTAGCGCCTGACAAACTCCTCGGCAGCCATCGTCGCCTCTTGTGTCGTTAAAGTGTAGTTCATGGGGGCAAAGATACATAAAAAATTGAGGGAAACCATCATGGCCTCCCTCAATCTCATCGAGCATAACGCGCTCTCTTAGTTCTTTTTCTCATCTGCTACGGGTGCCGGGGCTGCGGCAGCCTTAGCGGCATTGATGGAGTCCTGCTCAGCCTTATAGGCCTTGGCAGCCTCGCTGCCGGGCTTCAGCCAAGTGTCGAGCCACCTGAAGAACTCACGCTGCCACATGATGCTGTTCTGCGGCTTGAGGATCCAGTGGTTCTCGTCGGGGAAGAGCAGCAACCTGGCAGGCAGGCCCTTGATCTTGGCTGCATTGAATGCCTGGCATGCCTGGGTGAAGACGATGCGGTAGTCGAGTTCGCCAGCGGTGCACATGATGGGGGTATCCCAATTCTGCACATAGTTCTTGGGGTTGGCCTGGTTGTAGGAACGCTGAGCGGTGGCATTGCCCTTCTCCCAGTACGGGCCACCCAGATCCCATTGCACGAACCACATCTCCTCGGTCTCGAGGTACTGGGCCTCAAGGTTGAAGATGCCGGCATGAGCCAGGAAGCAGGCGAAGCGCTTGTTGTGGTTACCTGCCAAGAAGTAAACCGAGTAACCGCCATAGCTGGCACCCACGGCGCCGATGTGTTCACCGTCAACATAGGGTTCCTTCTTCATGTAATCCACAGCGCTCAGGTAGTCGCGCATGTTCTGGCCGCCGTAGTCGCCGCTGATCTGTGCATTCCACTCGGTGCCGAAGCCAGGCAGGCCGCGACGGTTGGGCAGAATCACGATATAGCCGTTGCTGGCCATGATGCGCATGTTCCAGCGATAGCTCCAGAACTGGCTCACAGGCGACTGGGGACCGCCCTCGCAGAAGAGGATGGCGGGATACTTCTTGTTAGGATCGAAGTTGGGCGGGTAGCATACCCATGTGGTCATCAGCTTGCCATCGGTGGTGGGAATCATGCGCTTCTCGATGCCGATGGTATCCACCTGGGCGAGCATCTCGTCGTTGACATGGGTGAGTTGCACGGGCTCCTTGCCCATCTGGATGCTGAAGATCTCGTTAGGCGTCTGGTAGCTCTGGCGGCAAGCGATAACGGTATCGTTACCGGCGAAAGCCATACTGTTGAAATCACACACGCCCATCGAGATGGTGTCCACCTTGTGGGTGGCGACATCCATGCGGAAGATGGGCTGCACTCCCTGGAAGGGGCAGATGAAATAGATGGCCTTCTCGTCTGGCGACCAGGCGATGTCATCAACGCTGTAGTCCCAGTCGGCGGTAAGGTCAACCTTATTGCCGTCGGGACCCATGAAGAAGATGCGGTTCTTGTCGGCCTCGTAGCCGTCATGCTCCATCGAGAGCCAAGCCATCTCGCCCTTGCTGTTGATGATGGGATAAGTGTCATAACCCATCATGCCTTCAGTCAGGTTCTCGGTCTTGCCGGTCTCGAGGTCATACTTATAGAGGTCGCTATTGGTCGAGAAAGCATAGTCCTTGCCGGTTTTCTTGCGGCACACATAGACGAGGCTCTTGCTGTCGGGGGTCCAAGCCAGCGACTCGATGCCGCCCCACGGCTTCATCGGTGACTCGTAGGGTTCACCCTCGAGCACATCCTTCAGGTTGCCAGCCTTGCTGCCGTCGAAGTCAGCCACGATGGGATGAGGAATGGTGGTCACCCACTCGTCCCAGTGCTTGTACATCATGTCATCATAGAGTTTGCCCGTGGTCTTGTCCAAGTCGGGATATACATCCTGGGCAGTCTGGCCATACTTCACTTGGGTGATCATGACCACACGCTTCTCGTCGGGCGAGAAGATGAAGCCCTCGATACCGTTCTCCACATTGCTCACGCAGTTGCGGCCACCACCGTCGGCATTCATCGTCCACAGCTGTGGGCACTTAGCCTCACCGTCCTCGGTGTAGATAAAGGCAATCTTCTTGCCGCCGTTGATCCACACATAGTTGCTTTCGCTCTTGGGCGTGTTAGTGATCTGACGCACATTGCTGCCGTCGATGTCCATCACATACAGGTCGCAGTTGCCCTTGTTGGTGGCGATGTCATAATAGGTCACGCCATAGAGGATTTTCTTTCCATCGGGCGACACCTGCGGCCCGCTGACGCGGCCCAACTGATTCAGGAATTCGGGGGTGAACTCTTTCTTTTCCATCTTCCCGTCGGTTTTCTCGGTAGCGGTCTTCTGACCCGGAGTGGTAGTACCCACATCCTTGTTACCACAGGACGCAGTACCCAACAGAGCCAATGCCACAACCGACATTGCTGTTAACTTTGCTAATTTCATAATGTTGTACTGTTAATGATGTATTGTATAGTTAAATTGGTTTTCGATCATTTCAAACGGCAAATTTAATCATTTATTGACAACAAACGGCAATTGGCGGCCCAGAAAAATCCACATATCATTATTTTTATTCCATCCATCGTTTTACAAGCAATCAAAAACGCTTGTTTTCGTGAAAAACAACCAAAAACAGTTGTTTCTTGAAAAAACAATCAAAAATGGTTGCCAATTTCAAAAAGTATGTCTAACTTTGCCACTGCAATTAAAACAAAGTCAATATGAAAGGAATCATTACCGGCGACATAGTGGATTCGTCCCAGATTAAGCCCCAATACCGAGGAGAGTTACTGAACTGTCTGAGCACCATGGAGGAAGATTTGCAATGCATCTCTCCATTCAAGATGGAAATGTTTAGAGGCGACAGCTTCCAATTACTGATTGAAGACCCATGCGCAGCAATGCGCATTGCCATCTTGCTGAGGGCCGGGCTCATCCACCACACCGTCAACAAGGAAGACGGGATCTGGGATGCCCGTATCTCGTTAGGCATCGGCAATGTGGAATTTCTGTCGGAGAAAATCGTCACCTCCGACGGCGAGGCGTTCCAGTATTCAGGACGCCAACTTGACATTATGGGCAAGCAACGACTAGCCGTCAAGACCCCCTGGAAGGATGCCAACGAGGAGCTGGAGTTGTCCACATCATTCATCGACGACATCATTAACGGATGGTCCAGCAAACAGGCAGGGTTGATATACCTTACACTGAGGCAAGACACACCCAAGAAAGAGGTGGCCCAACTCATCGGGACATCGGTACAAAATGTTCGCAATGTTCTTTCCTCGGCTAAGGAACATCTTGTCAGGAAATATCTTGACCGCTATCACGAGATCATCAATTCCCATCAAAACAACGCGTAATGAGTTTCATCATACTCCTCAAACTGTTATCAGCACATGTCATTGCAGATTTCTTCTTGCAATTTGATTGGCTGTGTCAGGGCAAACATGAAAAAGGGATAGTCGGACTGAGGGCCCAGGCAATCCATGCGCTCATCCATGCCGTGTGTGCCTACCTGTTTTTGGCTGAATGGAATAGCTGGCTCATTCCTTTGGTCATCTTCATCACCCATTTCATCATTGACATTGTCAAAGTCAAGTGGTTCAGCAGCAGCACCATTGCATTCCTGATTGACCAAGCGGCACACATTGCCGTGATCGTGGGACTGTGGTGGGCGATGTATGCCGACCATTCAATGCTTCAAGCATGGCTAAGCAACCCGATTCTTACGCACAGGTTTTGGATTTTGTTCATCGGTTATATGCTTGTTCTAAAACCCGCCTCCCTGTTGATTAGCATGTTCATCAAGGGTTGGACGCCAGTCAACAACGCTCAACTGCAAGGTATGCCCAATGCCGGCAAATGGATCGGATATATTGAGCGTGTGCTAGTGCTCACTTTTGTTATTACCGGAAACATCGAAGCCGTAGGTTTCCTGCTGGCAGCAAAATCCATCTTCAGGTTCGGCGACTTGAACAAGGCACGAGAAATCAAAATCACCGAATATGTATTGCTCGGAACATTAGCCAGTTTCTCGATTGCACTGCTGATAGGCTTTGCCATCAAAATGCTTATTCAATAAATAAACTATATATGAAAAGAATCATCTTAATATTAATAATCTTTGCGGGTTGCCTGTCATTCACAGCCAGCGCGCAGCACAAACCCGCGGAAAAAAGGTTGGTTAACACCGGGTGGGTGAATCCCAGAATCGGCACCGGGGGGCACGGACATGTGTTCCTAGGGGCCAATGTGCCGTTCGGCTATGTGCAGTTGGGCCCGACCGAACACACGCGCGGCTGGGACTGGTGCTCGGGCTACCACGACAGCGACAGTGTACT
>JAFZSS010000168.1 GCA_017619255.1 Muribaculaceae bacterium | reverse complement strand
TATGCCATTGCGTGTGAGGACTCCGGGCAGCACCGTCACGCCTAGCGACTTGTCAGCCCTGCTGCCGCAACTCAAGCAGTTTGACGAGCCCTTGTCGGTTGCTGCCGAGGTGATTAGAGATGGCTCTCACATCGAGGTGCCGACCCTGCGCTTGCGCACTCGTGACGGTGGCTTGGCACTTAATGCCCGTGGAGGGTTCTCCATGCCCACCGAGGCCGGCTACCGAACATTGGACCTGGACCTCATCGACCTTGATGCGAGTTCCAGCGATATTTCGCGTCTGATGGCCTTGGCTCCCAACCTGTCGCCGCAGGTTCGCAACATCATCTCTCACTGCGGTAATGTGACCATCGATGGAGAGATGCATAGCAAGGGCACCAACATGAGTTTTAACGGCAAGGTGGGTACCTCGTTGGGCAACGCCGACCTTAATGGCACTCTTGCTCGGCACCAAGGCGAGACACACTACAGTGGACATGTCAAGACCGATGGCCTGCAACTGGGCACACTGCTCGACAAACGCGACTTGCTCGATCAAGTGGCCATGGATGCAGAGATCGATGCCGTGATGCGCGGCGGAGACATATCGGGGCATCTCCAAGGTCATATCCCCTTTGTGGATTTCAAGGGCGTTCGTTACCATGATATCGATGCCGATGTGGATAAGCAGGGGCAGAACTTCACTGGCACATTGGCCATTAACGACCCCAATGGCAAGGTGGAGCTCGAGGGCGTCGCACAGCTTAATGGCCCCAAGTCGTCATTTGATGTGAATATCTCTACCCGTGACTTGAATCTTGCTCATTTGGGCATCAGCAGCAAGTATCCCAACCACCGCCTGTCGGCCAATGCCACCGCTTCGTTTTGGGGGAACTCGCTGGACAATATCTCGGGCCACATGTCGGTGAGTGACTTCAGTATGGTGGACAACCATGGCAAGGGTTTGCACTTCAATCACTTGGAGGTCAATGCCGACAACGAGGGCATCGACAAGATTGTCGATATCAATAGCGACCATATCAACGGCTTCATTTCGGGCCAGTATGACTTCAACACGGTTGTTCCGACGGTTAAGCATATGCTCTCGCGGGCTTTCCCGGAGTATTTTGGCAATTATGCCGACTATACCCACAGTGGCCAGCCCCACGACGTGAGGTTCAACCTTGTCATCAATCCCGACGATGAATTGCATGAGATGCTTAACCTGCCCGTTAAACTGGCTTATCGTGTCATTGTGGAGGGAAACCTGGACGAGAACGATAACACCTTCGACCTTGTGGTGGACGCTCCGTTGATGCTGCAGGGAAACAAGTTGATTGAGAAAACCCGTTTGATGGCATCACTCGACAGTGTCAGCGACCAGGTCATCATCAATGCGCAGTCGAGTTATCCGTCCAAGAATGGCATGATCAACCTGAATATGGATGCCAGTGGACAGAATAACCGCCTTGACGCCAATCTGGCGTGGCGTGTACCCAATGAACGTGATTTCTACGGTAACATGAGCATGAGCGGTCTGTTGGACCGTGGCGATGATGGCAAGTTGAAAGCCGATATCGACATTAATCCATCACAGATGGTGTTTAACGACACCGTGTGGAATGTGGAGAAGGGTCATATCAATATTGAACACGGTGGTCTGGCTGTGGACAATCTCTCAGGACGCCATGGCGAACAATTCATCAGCATTAATGGCAAGGTATCGCATGATCCTGATGACGAACTGTGTGTTGAACTCAATGACGTGAGTCTGGACTATGTGTTCGAGACCTTGGCTGTCGACCATGTTGACTTTGGCGGCAGGGCGACCAGCAAGTTCTATGCGAGCGAATTGCTTTCGGGCTCTCCCCGCCTGTACACGCCCAGCCTGTTCATCAAAGACATCTCCTATAACGATGCTGTTCTGGGTGACTTTGATATCTCAGCAAACTATGACAATGAGACCAAGGGTGTGATAGTGAAGGGCGATATTACCCAGCCCAACGGCAAGCTTACCCAACTCGATGGTGGCATCTATATCGCCGACGACTCGCTCTATATCGAGTTTGACACCGATCACGCCAATGTGGCCTTCCTCAAACCCTACATGGAGGCCTTTACCAGCGATGTGCAGGGCGAAATGTCGGGTAAGGCCATCTTGTTCGGTAACTTCCACACCATCAACCTGGCTGGAGATCTTGTAGCGGACTCTATCAAATTTCTCGTGGATTATGTGAATTGCTACTACACGGCTTCAGATGTGCCCATCAAGGCTGTTCCAAACCTCATCGAGGTGGACGATGTCACCATTCATGACCGCGAGGGGCATGAAGCGCGGTTTGGCGGTTGGCTCAAGCATGATGCCTTCCACAAGCCGGAGTTCAGCTTCGCCATCACCGATGCCCGTGATTTCCTGTCCTATGACACTAATCCCACGATTAATCCTGACTGGTACGGTACCATCTATGGCAATGGATCCTGCTTTGTCGATGGTGGGCCGGGCATTGTGAATATCAGGGTGAATATGACTTCCGCTCCGCGCAGCAAGTTTACTCTTGTGATGAGCGACAACGAGCAAGTCAATAACTACAACTTCATCACATTCAGGGACCGTAATGCGCCTCTCGAGCCTGTCGTCGTGCAAGAGATGGACACCCTCGACATGATTATGAGCCAGTTGAAGCAGAAGGTACAGCAGGAAATCAACTCCGAGCCCAGCGCCTATAACATTGACTTGCAGGGCGACATCACGCCCGATGTGGCGCTCACCGTGGTCATGGACCCTGTGGGCGGCGACCGCATCAAGGCAACGGGTAGCGGACACATGCGCATGACCTATAACAACAACGGCGAGTTGAAGACATACGGCAAGTACACGCTTGACAAGGGCACCTATAACTTCACGCTACAAGATGTAATTATCAAGGACTTCACCATCCGCGATGGCAGCAGCATCAGTTTTGAGGGCGATCCCTATGCCGCCGTGCTCAATCTGGAGGCAGTTTATTCGTTGAATGCCAACTTGAAGGATCTTGACGACTCTTTCGCCCAGGATCGTGAGCTTAATCGCACCAATGTCCCCGTACATGCCTTGTTGAAGGCCCAGGGCATTATCAGCCAGCCTGAAATATCGTTTGATCTGGAATTCCCGTCACTCTCCAGTGACGCCTATCACAAGGTCAAGAGCATCATCAGTACCGATGAGATGATGAATCGGCAGATTATCTACTTGTTGGCACTTAATCGATTCTATACCCCGGAATACACGCGCTCATCTACTAACCAGAATGAGTTCCTCACATCGGTGGCCTCATCCACCATTGCGGGCCAATTGAGCAATATCCTGGGCAAAATGACCGACAACCTGTCAATTGCTCCGAACTTCCGCACCGACAAGGGTGACTTCAGCGACATGGAGGTCGATGTGGCGTTGTCCAGCCAGTTGCTTAACAACAGGTTGCTGCTTAACGGCAACTTCGGTTACCGTGACAACACCTATAACCAGAGCAACACTAATTTCATTGGTGACTTTGACATCGAGTACCTGCTCAACAGTAAGGGGACTTTCAGGCTCAAAGCCTATAACCACTTCAATGATCAGAACTACTACCTGCGCAACGCTCTCACCACCCAGGGAGTGGGCATTGTGTGGAAACATGACTTTGACAAGCCGTCGCATAAGAGTGCTGTTGACACCACGCGGCAGTTAACACCCGCAGTGGACAGCATACCTCGTCGTGCGCCTTCGCCTGAACAACCTCGCGACAGCAGTGTGCGTCAGCCAGCTCCCATGGTCACATTGCGTTCATCTAACCAAGCCCATCCATCAACCGATCAGTGATGAAGAGGATTGTCACATCGCTTGCCTTTTTGATGCTCGGCTGGATGGCCGTGTGGGCCAGCGATGTGCTGCTCTTGACAGATACCACGGTATTGAATGCTCCCGTGACAGATAGCGTCACTATGCGGCTCGACAGCATTGCCATGAACCTCGATAGCGTGAACCATCAAGGCAAGGATTACTGGAAGCGGGTCATCTTTCGTCATGGTTGGAGCATAAACGATACATCGATTGTGTATCCTAAGGTGTTGGATTTTGGAGTAAAGACCTATCGGTGGCTTAATCATGCCCTCAACTACTATGACACCGCCTATGTCGTCAATCCGGGCAAGGGACGCAAGAAGTTCAAAGTCATGCTCAAGAACAGCAACTGGCTGGACTTTTACTCGGGACATCTGGGCAAATGGGAAACGCCCGTGCAACTCAACAGTGATGTCACCTCATTGTTCGGTTTCCATATCAGCGGCATGGGATTGAGCTTCACTTACATGATCAACGCGCGTGACCTGCTGGCTGGAAAATTCATCCGCAACCGCCGATTGCAGTTCTCGTTCACTACCTCGCGAATCTTTATTGAGGGCTATTATCGCAAGAATGACCAGAGCACCGTGCATCTGCACAGGTTGGGCAACTGGCAAGGCAGCGAAATCTTTTCGGGTCTCAAGCGCGAGGGGTATGGCTTGGACGCCTATTACATCTTCAACCACACACACTATTCCCAGGCTGCAGCCTACTGCTTCTCCAAGTTCCAGAAGCGCAGTGCTGGCTCACTGATGGCTGGCATCTATCTGAGCCATCAGGATGTGGTTATGGATATGAGCACGCTGGAACCAGAACTCAAGAGATATCTGCCCAATCAGGTGACCGACTACCGTTTCCGTTACCGTGACTTCGGTTTCATGATAGGATATGGCTACAGTTGGGTCTTTCATCACGGATGGCTCTACAACATCACTGTGGTGCCCAGCATCGGCTATCGTCACAGTTTTCCCAATTCCATCGAGGGCAAGAAGTCGCTGTTGTCCACCAACCTGAACGGCCGAATGGCCCTCGTGCGAACAGCCGGCAATTTCTTCTATGCCCTCACTTTCAACCACGAGGGACACTGGTACACGAGCACCAATCACAGTTTCTATAACAGTTACAGCAACCTGGACCTCACGGCCGGTTTCCGCTTTTAGAAAATTTGACTACCTTTGCAGCCGTTAAAGCGATTAGAGATGAGTGTGACGATATTGGGTATAGAATCTTCGTGTGACGACACATCGGCAGCGGTGTTGCGTGACACCGTGCTGCTGAGTAATGTCATCGCCAGCCAACGGGTGCATGAGGCCTATGGCGGTGTGGTGCCGGAATTGGCGTCACGCGCCCATCAGCAGAACATCGTGCCCGTCGTCAGCGAGGCCATCCGTCAGGCGGGCATCGACAAGGGCGACATCGACGCTATTGCCTTCACGCGTGGCCCCGGTCTGCCTGGTTCGCTCCATGTGGGCACTTCCTTTGCCAAGGGGCTGGCTCTGGCGCTCGACATTCCGTTGGTCGATGTGAACCACCTGCACGGCCATGTGCTCTCCCATTTTGTCAAGGAGACGCCCGATGCCGAAGTGCCCGAGTTCCCTTACCTGTGTCTGCTCATCAGCGGTGGAAACTCCCAGATTATCAAGGTCAACTCGCCGAGCGACATGGAAGTGCTAGGGCAGACCATCGATGACGCTGCCGGCGAAGCCTTCGACAAGTGCGCCAAGGTCATGGGCCTGCCTTATCCCGGTGGACCTCACATCGACCGCTTGGCCGCCGAGGGCGACAGCAAGGCATTCAAGTTCGCCAAGCCCCATATCGACGGGTACAACTACAGTTTCAGCGGCTTGAAGACCTCGTTCCTCTATACCTTGCGTGATGCCCTGAAGGAAAATCCCAACTTCATCGATGAGAACCGTGCTGACCTCGCCGCCTCGTTGCAGCGCACGATTATCGAAATTTTGATGGACAAGTTCGGCAAGGCCATCAAGGACACAAGAATAAAAACCATCGCCATCGG
>JAFZSS010000167.1 GCA_017619255.1 Muribaculaceae bacterium | reverse complement strand
TGGGACTGGAGGCTGCTGGCGGCCATTGCCTTCTCTGAGTCCGGCTTTGATCCCAATGCGACATCATGGATGGGCGCCCGGGGCATCATGCAGGTTATGCCGCACACGGCAAAGCACTTTGGCGTCAATGAGGAGGACTTAGGCAATCCCGAGGTCAGCATCCGCGTGGCAACGCAGATTCTTAAGGAACTCGAGGGTATCATGCGGAGTCGCACAGGGCCTGAAGACCGCATTAAATTTGTGTTGGCGGCCTATAACGCCGGCTCCGGTCATGTGACCGATGCCATTGCCCTGGCGCGCAAGTACGAGCTTGACCCGCGCGTGTGGGCCGAGAATGTTGAGCAAGCCATGCTCTGGAAGATGGACCCGGAGTATTACAACGACTCGGTGTGCTCCAACGGCTACTGCCGTGGCACCGAACCCGTGGACTATGTGGTCAAGGTCCTCAACTGCTATGACGACTATAAAAAGAACTACAAGAAATAATCGTAACCAATAAAAAAGAGAAAACACAATGAAAAAGAAAAAATTAATCATCGCTACTGTTGTAGCACTCTCTGCATCCATGATGATGCAGTCTTGCATTGGCAGTTTCGCCTTGTTCAATAAGGTGAAGGCATGGAATGACCATGTGGGTGACAAGTTTGTCAACGAGATCGTCTTCGTGGCTATGTGGATTCTGCCCGTATATGAACTGAGTTTTGTGGCCGATATGTTCATCCTCAACACTATAGAATTCTGGTCGGGCGAGAATCCCGCTTTGGCAGCTGCCGAGACCAAGGTCGTTGATGGCAAGGATGCTCAGTACCTCGTGGCTCGCGACGCCACTGGTTATGAAATCACCAACATGACTACCAAGCAGGTGACACGCTTCAACTTTGATGCGAAGGACAACTCATGGTCTATTGAGAACGATGGCCAGGAGGTGAAGTTGTTCTCCTTTGTTGACGACACACATGTCAATGTCCTGATGCGTGACGGCAGCTACACCACCATCGAGCTGTCACAAGCTGGTGTGTTAGCCTATCAGGACCTTGTCGGCGTGGATGCCTTCGCCATGCGCTGACCAGTATTTTAGCAAAATCAAGAAAAAAACAGGCAAGACCCGTATTCCGGCCTTGCCTGTTTTTGTATGGCTAAAGATGGTTATTTAAAGAACTTGCTGTGACGGATGAAGAAATAGCCAATAGCCATCAGCAACAGCGAAATAAGGACAGCAAACGGGAACCCCAACCACCATGTCTCCATCCTGTTGGGCACATTCATGCCGTAGAAGCCCGCTATCACGGTGGGAATCATCAGCAGGATGGTCACCACGGTGAGCGTCTTCATGATACGGTTCAGGTTGTTGCCGATGACCGACGCATAGGCGTCTTGTTGGCGGTCAAGGATGTTGCTGTAGATATCAGCGGTGTCAATGGCCTGTTGCATCTCGATTTCAGCGTCTTCGAGCAAGTCCTCATCGTGGGGCAGTGACCGCACACGCAACTTGATGCGCGCCAGCACCGTGGCATTGCCCTTGAGCGAGGTGATGAAGTAAATTAAGTATTTGCCCAGGCCCATCATGCGCATCAGTTCGTCGTTGTCCATCTTCTCCTCGAGTCGGTCCTCGGCGGCATTCATCATCGCATTCATCTGTTTGAGGTACTTGAGGTACCACACCGATGTGGACAGCATCAGTGATATCATCAGGTCATAGCCTTTGCAGTCATACATGCGGCGGCGCTTGCTCCAGACGATGAAGTCATCGAGCACTTCATTGTCAAAGTAACTGACGGTGATGAACACATCATCGCGGATGAGCATAGCCAGCGGTGCCGTCGAGAAAATGGTCTCATCGTCCTCCTCAATGCGCTTGCACGGCACGCGCACGAATACCATCAGCCAATTGTCCTCATGGTCCACACGAGGGCGTTCCTCGATATCCTCGGCATCATGGATGAAGTCTAAAGGGACGGCAAAACGCTGGCTTAATAGCGACAACTCGTCCTCACTCGGTGCGGTGACTCTGATCCAACACCCAGACTTCCACTGGTTGATTTCTCCAAACCCCTCCCGGCATTTCCAATAACTGATCATCTCTTAGCCCCTCTATTGATTTGTTGTACTTGAAATCGCAAAGTTAGTTCTTTTTCCCCTAATTCCATATTCTACCCCTAGAAAATGAATGATTACATGTAACCCATATCAAGAGAAGGTGCTGTTAGAGTATTACGGGCATGCCCGTAATACTCTATACACTAATCGCAAATGATGGAAAAGCAAGCGAGGGCCGCAGCAATTGCTGCAGCCCTCACTGTCAGGTTGCTGGAAAAACGGGTCGGGGATTAGCCGAGGCGCTTCTCGAGGTTGGTGCGGATGGTCTTGATGAACTCGGTGCTGTTGACGGCCTTAGCCTCAACACCTTCCATCAGGTTCACCAGATCCTTGGTCACGATACCAGAGTTGAGGGTGTCGAAGCAAGCGCCCTCGAGCTGGTTCGCGTAGTTCACGAGTTCGGGGAGATTGTCCATTTCGCCCCGCTTGCGGAAGGCACCGCTCCAGGCGAAGATCGTCGCCATCGGG
>JAFZSS010000166.1 GCA_017619255.1 Muribaculaceae bacterium | reverse complement strand
GTCGGCAGGCAGCATCACGGGATCGTAGGCCTCGATGGGTGCAGGAGGCTCAATGCCCATAACCATCAACTCACCCAGGTTGTAGCTGTAACCCTGATTGGCAAAAGCACGCAAAGCATAGTACCCATTGCCAGTACCACTCCAACCCCAGTTGATAGAATAGGTGCCGTCATCGGCATTATAGCCATCCACATTGAAGGCGTGACCATAGAAAGAATTATAGGCATTACTATAACTGTAAGCGCAATAGACCACGGGGCGGCCTGCGGCCAATTCCTCCTGTAGCATCACGCTCCAATCAGCGTCGTTGATTAATATGTTTTCGCCATTAGTATCAAAGTTGAGTGTGGCTTTGTACTCGACATGAGCGCCCACATATCCAAACAGGTGGCAAGCCCTGAGGACATCATCTTCCCAGGCTTCACTGCCATCGTTGGTGTAGTCCATCTCCTCGGCTTGGCCGATGTAACGCATCAGCCATGCCACGGCATTCCTTTGGGCATCAGTAGCGCTGTAATTGTATGTAGGCAGCATGTTGTCCCAGTCAAAAGTGATAGAAGGCAACGCGGCAAGCTCAAACTTGCGGGTGCGGGTGGTATATCCGGGAACCACTGGCGTGGGCTGGGTCGGATATTTCCACTTGTAGAAAACCTGTGCCAGCGAAGTGGCTGCGCAGCCAGTCAAGGCGCGGCGGTCGCCATCCATGGGACACTGGTTGTAATAGGGATAACCTTGATCCCACTTAGCTTCAAGCATGGGTTCCACGCTTTCACCTCGTTGAGATTTGGGAGCGAGCTTTTCCACCTCCATACTGGGGTGCTCCTGCAGATATTCTATTTGCTTCTGATAGTGGCTCAGCCAGAATTTCATGTTCTCGGGCAGGGTCCTCATGTCAAGGGCTCCATTACCATAGGCCAGAATCTCTTGAGCACGGTCATCACCCGCCACAATGACAAAGGCATCGTCGGTGTTGAAAATGTAATAAACGGGCTGAGTTGCACTTGTGGCTCCCATCTGAGTATGCAGTAATCTCACATCACCCCTGGAAGCGGTATTTAAATGTCTTGCGGCATTACTCTGCAGGAACTGTTTGGCCGTGGCTTGAGCCTGAGTCAAATCCACTTGAGCGGCAAACACCTGCATTGCTGAAACCATGAATGCGGCAAGAAGTAATAATTTTCTCATAATGTTCTGATATGTAGTTAAATATGTGATGATATTAGGCTCGTCAACAGGTTTATCATTTAGTAATGGTCTATGTCCTAAAACCATAATGTCTGATTACCGTTACAAAGGTAAGCTAAAAAAACCAAAATAACGCATATTCTGAGTAAAAACTGTAAGAATAAAATAAATAACCCATAAAAAGACGAGGGCGTGTCAAGGTACGCCCTCGTCAATAAATCATCTGTTACCCTCAATAGAGGGCATCATGAAAAATCACCAAACGCCATTGAGCAGGTAGTTGATGAGTGTGGTCACATCAGAGATGTCAACCACGCCATTTTGATTACAGTCGGCATTTTCCATGTTGATGCCAGTGGAATCACCGTTGAGCAGGTAATCAATGAGCAAGGTGGCGTCAGAAATGTCGATAGAGCCATTTCCATTCACATCACCTATGTTGCTAGTGCCCGCAAACAAGGTCACTTCCTCGGTGTTGCTGTCGCAAGCACCGCCATCGGTATAGTTGGCCACTACATAGAAGTAGAAGTGACCATTCTCAGCAAGATTGGTAACGGTGTAGCTCTTGCCGGTGATACCGGTGATCATACGATAGTTTTCGTCGCCGGTTTCGCTGGCCTTGATCTGCATCGCAGCAGAGAGGTCGCCGGCATAAACCTTCATATACCTCATATCTGGCAGACCGGTTGTGGTGAGTTTCACATAGTCGCTGCTGGCGCAATTCAGAACGAAGGTAACCCAATAGAAGGAGCTGCCCGAGAGATTGATGGTTTTGCTGTCAACGCTGGTAGCTACGGTCATGGTGTTGCTGTTGCCATAAGGCTCAGTGTAAACCATCACGGTCACCTTGTCATAACCCGTGAGGTCATAGGTTTTGCTCTTAACATAGCTGTTACCATATGAAGACAGGTAGCATGCGTTGTTAGAGCCATAATAGTTCAGACCAGAGGCTGTCCAACCGGCAGGAACATTGTTGTTCGAGGTCCAGTCGGTAGTATCGAGCAAGGCAAAAGGAGGCAGGAAGGGCTCGGCGCTCACATAGAGGGTGTAGCTCTCCACATTCTCGGCAGGAGTCTCATCGGTCCAGGTAGCCTTGAACGAGGTGGAAGTGATATTGCCGGCTTCGAGCATCACGGGATCGTAGGTCTCCAGATCAGCGGTACCGTTAATCTTGACATTCACATTTTCAGCACCTTCACTGGTCAACATGACAGTAGCCTCATGGGAGCCCGGATTAACAGGATTATAGGTCACAGTGACAGTCACTCCACCCTGGGCCTGAGCCTGAGCTGCGCTGATGCTCGTAGTGCTCAGTGAGAAGGCATTACCGCCAGTAACGGTCAGGTTCACATCGCCGGTGAGGTTGTAACCCTTAACGGTGAAGGTTTCGGTGACAGGATTGCCCACAATAGTGTTCATGGTGAGAGTGGTGGGAGTAGCCGTAATCCTGGGATCGGTGAGTGCCCCTGCGGGAGGCTCGATGCCGATAATCATGGCCTCGCCATAGTTGAAGACATAGGAGCCTGCCTGACCGGTTGCACCGGTAGCGGTGGTAAAGTTGTGCAGCGTGCAATAACCGTTGCTGTCGCCACTCCAGCCCCAGTTCACAAAGTACTTCCCGTTGGCGTCGCAACCAAATACATTGAAGGCGTGACCCGAAACACTGTAACCGTAGCTGACATCATAGGCCAAATACTCGATGGGGCGACCGTTGTGGAGTTCGTTCAACATAAATTCGTTCCACTCGGCGTCGGTATACTGCTGAGGGCCATTGGTGTAGCTCCAACCCGATTGAACGAGCTCGGTGAGCAGGAGGTACTCAGCATCGGTATAGCCCATGTTAAGGCAACCCTGGTAGATTTCGGGGTCATTGGCACCGCTGGCACTGCTGCTGTAATAATAATCGGGAATTGACTGGCCCGCATAGCGCATCAGCCATGCCACGGCGTTGGCCTGATCAGTGGTGTAACTATAGTTGGTGGGACCGGTGTATTCGTCAATGATGTTGTCCCAATCGGCATCGCGGGTAGGCAAAGCAGCAGCGGAGGCGCCGCCAGTACCCGAAAGGGCTGCACATGCAGGGTAAGTCTCGGGCCATTTCCACTTGTAGTAGCACATCGCCAGCGAGGTGGCCGGGCAACCCGTGACGGAGTTAGAAGGACACTGTTTATTGTAAGGAGAGCTCTGGTCCCAATTGGCATTTACCAGCGGAGCAACGGGGGTGGTGGCAAACTTGGGAAGTTTCACCGGCGTCATGGTGCCCGCCTTGAGACCGTCAATCTGATATTTGTACTTGTTGAGCAACCACTGCATGGCGGGAGGGATGTTATTCAGGTCGAGAGCGCCCTTCTCACCGTACATCAGAATCTGGGGAGCCAGATCATCACCAGCTACCACAACATATGATTTAGCTGAATTGAAGATGTAGTAGTCCACAGCAGTGGGCTTGGCAACCGATTTTTCAGCCTTCACAAGCTGGAGGTTGGAGGCTGACGAAGCTTTAAGATGTCCAGAGGCCACTTGTTTTGTAAGAAACGCATTGGCTGCGGCCTGTGCCTGCGCGGGAGTCACATCGGCGGCCGACAGCGACATTGCCGCAAATGCGGCAATCACCAAGAATAGGGTTCTTTTCATAAGCAAAAAAAACTTAAAAATATGTATATAAACAAAAATTAAAAATTGCGGCAAAAATACAATACATTTCCACAACAAACAAGCATATTTCAACAAAAACAACAAAAAAAATGGCAAAATGCCGAAAAGCGACCACAACCATAAACGGCTTTAAAGGCGCAAAAAAACCGCCAAGAGACTGACGGTTATCTTGATATGATTATTCAGATGGTTTTCGGCTCACATGGACTATAGCCTGAAGTTGATGGGGAGCACCACGCGAACGGGAACAGCCTGCTTGCCTACCTTGCCGACGCTCCAGCGAGGCATCTCGCTGATCACTCGGACAGCCTCACGGTTAAGGCTCTCGTCACCGGCACCACGAATCACGCGCACATCGCACACCCGGCCATCGGTGCCCACGATGAAACTGCAAAGCACACGGCCCTGGATGCGTTTCTGATAGGCATGATAAGGGTACTCACGAGTCTTATTGATGAAATTGATGAGGCCACGCTCGCCACCAGGAAATTGAGGCTGAATGTCCACATAATCAAACTCATAGACTTCTACATAGGACTGCTTGGTCATGGGGTTGACCGTTGTGACATGACGAACCTGTGCAGCCATCGGCAACACGGCAGATATCGTCATCAACAGTAAAAATCCTAAGCGTAATAGTTTGGGCATAGGCCTATGAATTTGTTCCATAATCATCAATAACAAGCGCTTTTACGCACTTTGAGCGTGGCAAATTTAGAGTTACAATTGCAAACCACAAAATGTTTTAATTTATTTTTGTAAACAATTAGCATTGTTTCAGTCTTTTTGACTAAAACAAGGACATATCAAAAAAAATGTAAATATTTTCAGTTTCCCGGCTTGTAGCAAGTTATTCTTAAAAATCTGGGGAAATATCCAATCTCATAGATTGCCCTGTTGCAGGGTGGAGAAATGTGATGGACTGGGCTTGCAGCATCAAGCGTGAAGCCGCGCGTCCATAGAGGCGGTCGCCCGCGATTGGGCAGTTTAAGCCCTGAGGATGAGAGGCATGCACGCGCAGTTGATGGGTGCGTCCAGTCAGCGGTTCCAGAGCGATGCGTGTCTGGCTGTCTTTCCGTTCCAGCACATGGTAACGGGTCACTGCAGGCCTGCCGTCCACCTCATCGACACGCTGGCGTGGACGGTCGTCAACATCAGGGCGGATGGGCAGGTCGATGACACCTTCGTCTTGCATGACGAGACCATCGAGCAGGGCAATATACCGCTTGTTGATAGTGTGTTGTTCGAATTGCTGTTGCAACGCCTTGTGGGTCTGCTTGTCCTTAGCGAAGATGACCAAGCCTGATGTCTCTTGATCCAGACGATGCACCACGATGGGACCATGAGCCTCGGGATGCGCAGCTTGATAACGGGTCAGCAGACTATCTTCCAGCAATTTGCCAGGGACAGAGAGCATTCCTGACGGCTTGTTTAGCACCGTGAGCCACTGGTCATCATAGACTTCATCGAGCCCGTTATCATCCAGCGGTTTACCTAACAGATTCTCCTCCACATCCAGCCCTTGCAGCATGAAGTCAAGGATGGGTTTGCACTTACTGCGACAGGCGGGATAGAAATGGCCATGGTGACGAACCTCGCCCACAGGAGATGCTCCCCACCAGAATTCCGCCATGCACACGGGCCGCAAACCATTGTTGTACGCATAGTTCAGTAAACGCGGGGCACAGCATTCCCCCGCCCCTGACGGAGGCAGCGTCCCCAACGGCCTGAACACCTCGACCAGGTCGCGATGCTCACCCAGGGCGTTTCTCACGACAAAGAGACGGAAAATGCGCTCCTGCAGTGCCTCGCTCATGGCCTTGCGACGGACCTTTAAGGCATCGATACCGCTGCAATAATCCTTGATTTCATCGACAATTTTCCTGATTTCTGAGTCGTGGCGCTGGCGGATACGCTTCAATTCGGCTTTCTCATAGCGGCTCTGGTTCAATAGCGTTTCCTCTTGTTTAGGAGTGAGCTCACCGGCCACACGCAGTTCATCGCGTTCTTGCTTGTGCTGGACCATCATGGCCTTGAAATCTGCGATTTCATCGGACATTTTCTGTTCTGCTGAAGCTTTACGCGTCCTCAGTTCTTTCAGCTCCGGAGCATTTTCCAGTCGTTCCACCTCATGATTGATGGCAGTGATTTGAGCCTCACCCTGCTTGAACTCCCCCTGGGGATCCAGCAGGTCATAGACCGGTGGCACAAAGTAGTCATGGTGCACACTGCCAGCCAAATTGCCAGAGAAAGCCGCAAGATATCCTAAACGCCCTTCAGCATCCTGCGCCACAAGCACTCCCAGCATCTTCCCCGCTGCCATTTCATCGGCCCAATCGGCTCTGGTGCCCACATATTGCTGCACCTGCTCTACAGCCATGAGCGCTAACGAATGTGGTTCATACAGAAACGGGCATGTGAACTGTGACGGCAACTCGAGGGTCAACGCCTTCTCTCCCAGCAGATGAAACTTGTCTGTCGCGGACAAAACTTTAGTGGTTTAATGTCATACTCCCAGAATGTCTCGCAGAATGTCAAGCGCAGCAGTCACTTCGTCTCCTGTGACAATCTGACTGATGCGGTAGTCACCAATATCAGCAAGCAGGGTACATGTGATTTCGCCGTCTCGGCTTTTCTTATCGTGGCGCATCAAGTCCAATAACTCGTCATAATCATCGCAAGTGAACGGGAAACCGCGGTAATTATCACGCACGAAGGCCCCCAAGCGATGCACTTCCCCGCTAGGGAAGCCCAGCTTGATATGAGAGAGCACTGTCTCGGCGACCAGCCCCCATGCAACAGCATAGCCGTGAGGCACTGTATCATCCCGTTTCATCGCCAGACTTTCGAAGGCATGGCCCACGGTGTGGCCCAAGTTGAGTGCCTCGCGCTCTCCCTGCTCCTTGGGGTCACGGTCGACGATGTCCACCTTGACCTGCACCGAACGACGCAACCGCTCCAGCAGATTATCGTGGTTGATTGGTGCGGTGAAATCATGGTTCAAAAGCCGCAGGAACTCGTCACGGTCGCTGAGCAAGGCATGTTTGAGCACCTCGGCAAAACCCGACTTCATCTCCTGCAGGGGCAGAGTGTCGAAAAAACAGGTCGAAATGATGACATCACTGGCGGGAGCGAATGCGCCAATCTCGTTTTTCAAGCCATGGAAATTAAATCCCGTCTTGCCACCCACAGCGGCATCGACAGCACCAAGCAGCGTGGTGGGAACATTCACAAACCTCACGCCACGCTTGAATGTCGCAGCGGCAAAACCGCCCAAATCGGTCACCATGCCACCACCCAAGTTGACGACCAGCGAACACCGCGTCACCCCCATGCGCTCCATCTCGCCCCAGACATGCGTCACCGTGTCGAGCGACTTGTTGCCGTCACCACCAGGGATGGTGATGACGCGCTCGAGGGCGGGCACGAAGGATGATGTGTTCACATCGGCAATCCACACCATGAGGTTATGCCCGCCTTGAGCATTAATCTGCCCGATAGCGGCCATGATGTCATTAGTGAATATGAGGTTCTGCCCCATGATCAAAAAGAACTACGAATTACGCAAATTAACTATCTATTGGTTATAATTTGTTTAATAGCCCGCCCATCAGAGTGGTGGCCAACATCTATATCATTGTCTTAGCATCAAGCTCAGGCCTTGATCAGAGACAAAGCCACGAGCAGTGAGGGCAACGCGGCTGCCAGCTCATCCATGTTCTTATAGACAATGTCGGCGCCAGCCTTGTACAGGTCCTTTTCAGGGATGGGACCCGTAGTCACACCGATGGTGAAGCAGCCAGCGGCATGTGCGGCCTGGACACCCAAAGGGGCGTTCTCAATGACCAAGCACTGGTTGGATTTCTTCTCGGCCTTGTTCATAGCCTTGAGATAGGGTTCTGGATTGGGCTTGCCTTTACGCACATCATGGCCGGTGACCATGACATCTCCAAACATGTCGGGGAAATCGTTCTTGATGCGTTCAATCAAGGCATCCTGTTGTGACCCCGTCACCAGCACGCGGTCCACGCCTGCCTCTTTCAGCGTCTCGAGCACACGCATGGCGCCAGGCATGATGGGCGCTTCGCCCAGTTCCCTGAAATAGCGGGTCTTCACACCATAGAGGGCATGGGCCTCATCGTCGGTAACATTCTTTCCGGCACCCGTCTTGAACTTCATCTTGATGATTTCACTGCCCGTCATACCCTCGAGCTCATAGAACTCATCGCGTGTGCATTTAATGCCGTTTTTCTTCATCAGTTTCACCCAAGCTTGGGTGTGGTACTTCATCGAATCATACAGTACGCCGTCACAGTCGACAAGTGCGGCGCTGATGTCAAAGCCTTTGTGACCTGTGTATTTCAGGTACTCGGCGATGGTCTGTTGTAAGGTCATTGGTTTTTAGTGTTATAATAGTTATAATGTATCGTTATCTGACAGTGACATGCAGGCAACCCGACCTACGCTCAAAAATGGCATAGCAGCGGCCCTGACGGCGGAAATCAAGCACGACCTCGGCCAGAATGTTCTTCAAATCCTCGAGTGACACCACCATACTCGGGTCAAGGCAGTCAAACTTCACCCAGCTGATGTCGAATGTCGTTCCATAGCGGTGGCAGGAGTTCTCGGTGGCAGCACGATTACGGCGCATGAGTTTGGAAACGCTGAAGTCGGTGCGCGTCACACTGGTGACCTTGATGCGGTAGTCCTTGCCGCCACGAGACCTGATGGAGTCCTGGAAGGCATAACCAATCTCCTTGAGCAGCTGTGCAGCCTTCGGCACGAGGTAAGGCACTGACGCCGTGAGGTCATCCAGCATATAAGCGTCACAAGAGTAAATCCTGATTAACGGCCTGTCGATGGCGTAGGCATCGTGCAGGGAATTGACTGGCTTAAAGCCATTCTGCTCCGCAGCCTCGAGTTGCACGGCATTACTGTCGTTGAAGATTTCCTTGAGTGGGCGTTGTTCAATGTAGGAGGGTAAACGATGTATTTCAGCATTGGCGATAAGGCCCATGCTGTCTCCCATCAAAGCGCGGTTCACCGGCATTGCCGGAGGCGCTTTGTAGTCCCATGCTGTAGTATCTTGTCGCTCCCCTCTGCTACAACTCCCGCATGACAAGGAGCTTGCCAGGGCAAGGCCCATCACAAGCACCAATGGCAGTAAGCTCAGGATATTACGGTTCATCTTAATTATGAAGGTCATTTCTTGTTTCGACAGGACAAAATTAGTGCAAGCTGAAGACAATGCCAAGAAAAATCATTATTTTTTCTTGAGCATTGTTAAGGCGCAGCCTAATTTGCCCGAGGGCCCCAAGGCCCGAAGGGAAAGATACACCCAAATAATGAAAAAACCGACACAATGAGTGTCTAATGTCATCGTTTTTTTGTAATATTGCACCTTCAAAATGACAGCATCAGGGAAATACAGCGTGCTTTTCGTCTGTCTGGGCAATATATGCCGGTCGCCGGCGGCCCAGGCGGTGATGCAACGCATGGTGGATGAGCGGGGCCTGACCGAGCGGTTTTATATCGACTCAGCAGGCATCGGTGGTTGGCACATCGGTGACCTGCCCGACAAGCGCATGCGTGTGCATGCCCGTCCTCGCGGCTATGAATTGTCCCACCGCGCCCGCCGAGTACAGTCGAGCGACTTTGACGACTTTGACCTCATCGTGGGCATGGACGCCGCCAATGTGGATGACCTGTGTCATATGGCATTCACCCTAGAACAGCAGAACAAGGTGGTCATGATGGGTGACTACATCCGTCAGTACCCCAACTATGACTATGTCCCTGACCCTTACTATGAGGGCAGCGAGGGCTTTGAACTCGTGCTTGACCTGCTAGAGGACTCCTGTGACAACCTGTTGAACCAGATTATCGAACAAAACAACATATCAAAATGAAGAGACTCAGTTTATTAACGATTCTTTTGCTGGCCATAACCGCACTGACGATGAGCGCCCAATCGCCCATTGCCGTGGACTGGCACATGGGGCAGAACAACACTGCAGAGGGCAATTACAGCTCTCGCTTCGTCATCAAAAATGTCTCCAAGCTGCCGTTGGCTGGCGACTGGCAGTTCTTTTTCAACCAGTTCTCACGCACAGTGACCTTGCCTGCCGGCTGTCCCGTGGATATTGAGGAGGTCTCGACAACCTATTACCGCGTGAAGCCCAACGACAACTACAAGCCCATTGCCGCAGGCGACTCGTTGGTGGTTGAGATGGTGATGAGGGGCACACTCATCAACAAGAATTACATGCCTGCTGGTGGTCATGTGGTTATGGGCGGCGACATGAATCACCCCATAGCCGTGAACATCAACCGTGCCCCGCTCGACAAGCCCGGACAATGGCGCGACCACAAAACTTATCCCGACGGCAACTACATGTACAGCTATAATGAAGCCATCAACGGCTTCGGCGACGGCTACACGGGCAACGACTATGACATCTTCCCCATGCCCAAGCAAGTGGACATTGAGGACGGCTTCACCCCTGTCGGCAATCTTGTGAGCATCAAGACCGGCAAGTGGTTCCAGTGGGGCGGCTACAGCCGTGCCAAGAAATTGCTCACCGAGGAATTGAAAAAACGCTGCATCTATGTCTCCAGCGGCCAGGAAACAGTCATCAAGCTACTGTTGGACAAGAAGATGAGCACCAACCGTGAGCATTACAGCCTGCGTGTGCATGACGGCGAAATCACCATCCTGGGCGCCTCGCAGAGTGCCTTGATGAATGGTGTGATGACACTGATATCGGCACTGGATCACAGCAAGGCCCACCGCCTGCAGAACTGTTTTGTCATCGACTGGCCCGATCTGGGCTACCGTGGCCTGATGCTCGACATCGCCCGCAACTATGTTGCCGGTCCCGACAAGCTCAAGCGCATCATCGACCTTATGGCCTATTACAAGATGAACTACCTGCAGTTCCACTTCACCGACGATGAGGCATGGCGCCTGGAGATTCCCGGCTTCCCGGAACTGACGCAGGTGGCTTCGCGCCGTGGCGCTACGCTCGACGAGAAAGGCTATCTGGCCCAGATCTTCGACGGCAACGGCAATCCAGACGACCTGTCGCAGAGTGCCAACGGCTATATCACCCGCGCCGAGTTCATCGACCTGCTGCGCTATGCGTGGGCCCGTGGGGTGCGCATCATCCCTGAGATTGAGACGCCTGGCCATGCCCGCGCTGCCATCGTGGCGATGAAGAACCGCGCCATGAGCAGCCCCACAGCTGAACAGTTCCGCCTGTGGGACGAGAAAAACACATCGGTTTACACCTCGGCCCAGAACTACCACGATAATGTGCTCAATGTGGCCAGTGATGATGTTTACCGCTTCATCGACCGCGTGGTCGGAGAGTTACAGCAAATGTATAAAGAAGCTGGATTGAAACTCGAAGTAGTCCACTTGGGCGGCGACGAGGTGCCCAATGGCGCGTGGGATAACAGCCCTGATGTGCAGGCGCTGATGAAGCGCGAGAACCTTAAAAACCAGCACGAGGTGAGCGAGTACTACATCAAGCGTATCAGCGCCCTGCTGGAAGCCCGCAAGATTCGCATCGAGGGTTGGCAGGAGGTCGCCTTGAACCACAGCGAAGCCTTCAACAAGGTGGTGGCTCCGCGCATTGCTGGCGTTAACGCCTGGAGCACTGTGGGCTCACGCAACGAAGTGCCCTACCGTTTGGCCAATGACGGCTACCCCGTTATCCTGTCCAATGTGACCAATTTCTACATGGACATGGGCTACAGCTGGCATCAAAACGAGCAGGGTCTGCACTGGGGCGGCAAGGTGGATGAAATTGACGCTTGGAGTGCCCTGCCAGCTAACATCTATGCCAGCGCCCGCACTGCCGTTGACGGCACTCCCATCAACATCACAACAGCTGGCGACGGCAAGACCAAGCTGGAAAAACCCGAAAACATCATTGGCGTTCAAGCCCAATTGTGGGGCGAGACCCTGCGTTCGTTTGACGAGGTTCAGTACCTGCTGTTGCCAAAAATGATGGGTGTGAGCGAGCGTGCCTGGAACACCCTTCCCGAGTGGAGCAAGGATCTGACCGACACCAAGGCTTATAATGACGCACGCCACCAATATAACCTCAAAATCGGCACGCGCGAGCTGCCTCTGCTGCGCAGCAGGGGATTCAACTTCCGTGTGGGTCCTCCGGGCATTAAAATCATTGACGGCATGTTGCACATCAACACCCAGTATCCGGGGGAGATGGTTACCTATACCCTCGACGGCAGCGAGCCCTCGATCGACTCTCCGCGCTGGACCACTCCCGTGCGCATCAAAACGCAGCCTCAGGTCATCAAGGCAAAAGCCTTCTACCAGGGACATGAGAGTGTGACGACCTATCTGTTCAAATAATCAGTATTGGCATCAGAGTTCTCGCCCTCGAGAACTCTGATTTTTTATCGTGTTTTTCTGTCAAAATCTCTAAAAAAATGTTGTTAATTCTAAAATTTTAGGATTTTGAGTGTTAAAAACGCACATTATATATAATAATTGAAAAATAAGATGTAAGTTTGTAGTTCAATCGCAAATGATAGTACGATATCAATTTTTCCTAAATAATAAAAACCAAACAAACAATGAGAAAACAGCTACTTTTGCTACTGTTGTTGAGTCTCCTGTCCCTGCCGGGCATGGCCCGTGTGGTTACAGGCGTGATCACGCAGTCGAGCGACGGCGAGCCGATTATCGGCGCGACGGTCAAGGTGCACGGCACATCCCGCGGCACGGCGACCGACT
>JAFZSS010000165.1 GCA_017619255.1 Muribaculaceae bacterium | reverse complement strand
TGAAAGTATTTCATCATTCGGGAAAAATTCAATAGTTTTGTACTCTAAATAATCATTAATAACAACTCAAACCCTTATGAAAATGAAGAAACTGATTACAATTCTGTTGGTGCTTGCCGCGTTCCTGGTGCCCAAGATCGCTGCGGCCTATGACTTTCAAGTGAACGGCATCGCCTACAAAACCGACCTTTGGGACGACTACGCCATGGTAGCCGACTGGGGTGAAGAGGGTGTACTTTACACTGGTGTCGTGACAATTCCCGAGAGTGTCACCAACGACGACACGACCTATCCTGTCACTAAAATCGGCGCTTATGCTTTTGCAGAAAGTACTGGACTGACGGGTGTCAACATTCCCGCCTCGGTAACCGAAATCGGAGATCATGCCTTTGAGAACTGCAGCGGGCTGCCCGAAATCACCATCCCCGAAACAGTCACCACTATCGGGGCTCGGGCTTTTGTGGGCTGCACCAAATTGTCCAGCATCGAAATCCCTGCCGGTGTCACGGAATTCGGCATCTGGGCCTTCCTGAACTGCGACAACCTGAAAGATGTGTATTGCCACATCAGCGATCCGACGGCAGTCGACCTTGGAAGTTTCACTTTCTCGCTGGATTCTGACGAGTACTCCAACCGCACGCTCCATGTGCCTGCCGGCAGCGTCAACGCTTACAAGGAGTCGGACTGGGCCGAGTACTTCACCAGCATCGTCGAGATGTAACCCCGTCTCTGTCACTGGCAGGACGACAGATGCCCCGCCGCATTGAGTCGGCGCATCGATACAGTATAGGTAAGGATTATGGCTGAAAAGCTTTCGTTTTTCACCAATAATCCTTATCTTTGCATTTTCAACCTCAATACCTCGTTGTACTATGATGGAAACCTTGAACGACTTTTTTGCGACACTGAGCGGCTACCTCTGGGGGTGGCCAATGATCATATTGCTGCTGGGCACACACATTTTCCTCACTTTCCGATTAGGCGTGCCACAACGCAAGTTGTTGACGGCCATACGCTTGTCCATCAGCAAGGACAAAGACTCCACGGGTGATGTGTCACAGTTCGGCGCGCTGGCCACTGCACTGGCAGCGACCATCGGCACGGGTAACATCGTGGGTGTAGCGACGGCGGTTGCCCTGGGCGGCCCGGGCGCCGTGCTGTGGTGCTGGCTGTCGGGCGTGTTCGGCATCGCCACCAAGTACAGCGAGGGTCTGCTTGCCATCAAGTACCGCGTCAAAGCTGATGACGGACGCATGCTGGGCGGACCGATGTATGCGCTGGAGCGCGGACTGGGCTGGAAGTGGCTCGCCGTGCTGTTTGCCCTGTTCACGGCATTGGCATCCTTCGGCATCGGCAACACTGTTCAAGCTAACGCCATCTCCACCCTTGCCAACGAGTCCTACGGCATCCCCGCATGGCTCTCGGGCGGAGCGGTCTGCCTGCTGGCAGCCCTGGTGCTGCTGGGCGGCATCAAGAGCATTGCCCGCGTGTGTGGCGCACTGGTGCCATTCATGGCGTTCTTCTATGTCCTGGGGTGCATCTACATCCTGTTTGCCAACGGCCAGTATGTATGGCCCGCCATCAAGCTCATCTGTGAATCGGCATTCACGCCTCAGGCGGCAGGCGGCGGATTCCTGGGCACCACAGTCATCATGGCGGCACGCATGGGTATCGCACGCGGTCTGTTCAGTAACGAGTCCGGTCTGGGTTCCGCGCCCATCGTCGCCGCTGCGGCTCAGACGCGCAATCCCGTGCGCCAAGCGCTTGTTTCCTCGACTGGTACCTTCTGGGACACCGTTGTCATCTGTGCCTTCACGGGCCTGGTTATCGTCAGCTCCATTATCGCCCACCCCGACATCAGCGTCAATGACGGCGCTGCCCTCACCAAGGCGGCTTTCTCCAAAATCCCCTATGTGGGCACCCCGCTGTTGACCTTTGGCCTGCTCACTTTTGCCTTCACCACCATCCTGGGCTGGTGCTACTATGGCGAGCGCGCCGTCGAGTATCTCAAGGGCAAGCAATGGATGCTGGCCTACCGCGTCTTGTTTGTTGCCATGGTCTTTGTAGGCAGCATCATCAGCCTCGATGTCGTGTGGAACGCCGCCGACTGTATGAACGCCCTCATGGCGATTCCCAACCTCATCGCCCTGCTGCTCTTGAGCAATGTCATCGCACGCGAGACGCGCCACTACCTCTACGGCAACCGTCTCGACCACCACGCCCCCGACCAACCGGATTAACAGCCGTTCCGGCCCATCCGTTTTGTCCGTTCAAGCCGCTACTGCGGCGCTCCATTCCATGCCGTTAGAAATATTTTTCCTAAAAAGACTTGTCAGTTTAGGAAAAAGCAGTACTTTTGCAGCCGGGTAAGTCCTACACGGCCAGCTCCCTCCCAATCCCCCAGGCCTTGACCGGAGCAAGGGTAACGAGGTTGTAGCGGCGCGCTGTAGCTCACTTGCCCTTTTTTTGTACCCCTACCCCAACCCACAAAAACAGGGCGAGCATCAGCAACACTGATGCTCGCCCCTTACCTTTTTTATCGCTATCCCTTTATCGCAGCATGTCGCGCACCTCGTCGAGGCTGCCGTCGTTAGGCGACGGTGTCACGCCCACCAGGTAGCACAACAGCGGATAGATGCACACATTGCGGAAACGCTCAGGCTTGGTGTAGCCCACCTTGAAGTCAGGACCGATGGCACGGAAACCCACCTGCATGTCGGCTGCCGTGTGGTCAAAGCCGTGGCTGCCGAACTGCTTCTTGCTGGGCTTGTAGTCAAAGAGCCAACCCACATCGGGCAGCACCACCACATCGCCCATGTTGGGATTGTTGCCGTAGTTCAGGTAAGCCGGCAATTCCCCACGCTTCCACGCACGGATGTGATCCACGCCCTGCAACGCGTTGTAGATGGAATCGACATACTCGGCCTTGTTGGCATAGACGAGCGTGGGATAGTCGTTGCACGCACGAGCCACCCAGCGCTGCGGCAGATAGTCGTTAATGTTGATGAAGCGCTCGGGATCCACGCTGGTCATGCCGTGGTCGCCCGTGATGATGAGATTCACCTGAGAGCCGATGGGCAGCATCTGGATGCGTGTCCACATCAGGCTCAGCAGCGAGTCGAGGTATTCCAGCGCTTGGCGGGTCTGACGGCACACAGGGCCGTAATTGTGGCCGCTGCGGTCAGGCTCCTCAAAGTAGGCCATCACCAGGTGGGGACGGTCCTG
>JAFZSS010000164.1 GCA_017619255.1 Muribaculaceae bacterium | reverse complement strand
ATGTGACCTTCAACCTCGAGACAGGCGAATACAGCCTTGTGTTGGCTGCCTCGACACCGACCACGATGACGCTGCAGCCGGCCGATGTGGTGCTCGTACCCGAGTTGCCCGAGCAGGTGAAGGTGCTCTCGCTGAACAACAGCCTCATCTATTATAATGACCAGGATGCTGTGTTCAACGGCATTGCCGCTGCGATGGGCAAGGATGCCAACTGGACCAAGCACACCCTGCTGGGCAAGTCGCTCAAGACCCATTGGGATGAGGGCGACGGCGTGGCCGAGGACGGCAACCCCGGAGCCAAGATGCTCGTGCGCAGCGAGGCCTGGAGCCATATCATCCTGCAGGAGCAGAGTTCGCTGCCCCGCACCGACATCGAGACCTTCCGCGCCAATGTGAAGCGCTGGGTGGACTACATCCGCGACTATTGCCCCAACCCCAACGCCATCATCATCGTGCCCGTGAACTGGGCCTACAGCGGCGACTGGGAGAACTACACCGCCTTCAACTCGACCTTTGTCAAGAACTACCAGGATGTGGCGCTCGACCTGGGCGTGACGCTGTGCCCCGTGGGCGTGGCCTATCAGGATGTCTTTGACCTTGAAGGCAGCGAGGGCACCCTCACCTGGTTCCTGGATGACCGCCACCCGACGCTCAAGGCCACCTATATGGCTGCTGCGATGGAGTATGGCTTGATTTTCGGCGAGGATCCCCAGACTATCACTTGGGCTCCCGATGGCTTGAGTGCAGATGATGCCGCCGACATGCGCGGCTATGCCAGCCGTGCCCTGAACGGCTTCACCAACTATGTGGACCACACTGCCGGTCAGGTACATTACAAGGTGACCGTGCGCGATCAGTTCGGCATGGAAGTCGAGGCCCCCGAGCCTGTGGTGATGACCCTTAGCGACGGTGGTGACATCGATGCCGACATGGTGTTCACCAGCAACGGCACCAACGGCGAATATACCGTGACCGCCACGACGGGCGCCTTTACCCAGAACGCCACTGTCAAGGTGGCTACCGCGCTGACCGAGGTGGTGACCTATCCCGCCATCGAACTGAATGAGACGACCCTGAGTGCCAACGAGGTGTTTGATGTGATGGGCGACGAGGCCACCGCGACCTTGCCCGAGGCATGGCGTATCGACCGTATCCTCACTGGTACACGCACCGTGGGACGCTATGACCAGGCCGATGACCACACGATGTACAGCGGCGGTGTCAGCCTCGCCTCCAACGCCAAGAACGGCACTTGGAACTTTGGCGACAACGCTGGTGACGACCGCGCCTTGGGCGGCATCTCGACAGGTGTGGCCGATGGCACGAGGTGTGTCAATGTGTATGCCCACCTGCTCAACACGGGCACGAAGGACATCGAGAATGTGAATGTGACCTACAATGTCGAGAAGTACCGCAAGGGCAATAACAGTGCCGGCTTTGCCGTGCAGCTCTACTACTCCATCGACGGCCGCAACTGGACCAGCGCCGGCAATGACTTCTACACCTATTTCGCTCCCGACAGCGAGACGGCAGGTTATGAGATTGTTCCTGGTGAGACCGTTCCCGTGAGCGCCGTGCTCCCCGCCAAGATTTCCCGTGGCTGTGACATGTACCTGGCTTGGAACATCAGTGTGGCCAGCGGCGACGCTGCCCAGGGTGCCATGGCACTGGGTATCGATGACTTCAGCATCACCGGCGAGTTGCCCACGATTCCCGCTTCCCAGCACTACATCTTTGTCAACGACCTGACGGGATGGGATGCCCTGGGTCTGTATGCGTGGGGCGACAGCGAACTCTTCGGCGCATGGCCCGGTGAAGCCAGTGTGGGTGATTCCATCGTCAACGACACCAACTACAAGGTCTTCCTGTTGGATACCAACGGCGGCAGTTACCACCTGATCTTCAACAACTGGAACAACGGCCTTCAGCTGCCCGACTATGACATCGTCGCCGACCGTGACTATTACTTCACCATCACCTCGAGCGAGGTGACCGAGGTCATCGCCACCGTCGTGGAGAACATGGCCGATGCACAGGCCCGCTTCGATATCAGCGGCAACGAGGTGTCTTATCCCGGCACTATCACCGTCTATAACATCCATGGACAAGTGGTAGCCACGGGCAACGGGTCCGCCTCGCTGACGCACCTTGACCGCGGCATCTATATCGTGCGCGGACAAGGCAACCATGGCGTTTCGACCGTGAAGATTGCCAAGGGTAGATAATCCGCCACTGGCGGTCTCTGCCGTGGCCTAAAGAACAGGAGGGGAACCTGCACATCGGCAGGTTCCCCTCCTTATTATCAGTATAGTTGAGAGTCGATCAATGGCGCTTTCCCATATCGTTCATGTGCTGTTTGCCCTGGTTCACAGCCTGCTTCTTGTTCATGCCGGGCTGACTCTTGCTACCGGGCTGGCTCTTGGGCGTGTTCATGCCTCCGTTGCCGGGCTTGGGCTGCGACTTGGTCGTAGGAGCCCCGAAGGTGCGGCCGTTGTAGGCACTGTGATCGAAGTAGCGGTTAGAGCCCTTGTACACCTGGTATCCCGGAGGAGCGGCATAGTAGAAGCGGTTCTTGGGATAACGGTTGTAGATAGTAAAGACAAACTTGCGGTTCTCCCAGGAAACGGGACGATAGAAGTACTCCAGCTGCATGAACAGGTTGTATTGTGCGGGAGAGAGCACATACCTCAGTTCGTTGTTACGGCGGGTCCAGTAGGTGCCGAAGATGTCATCAAACACATCCAGACACATAATGTAGTCCATGTTGATTTCATACACTGCGTTATACTGGTCCACACTCAGCCCCAGTTCATAGGCCATCTTGTCAGTCAGGAAGAAAGCCTGGTCGCGGGCAGTCTTGTAACTCATCGCATTGGCTGCCGACCCGAGTGCCAGCAAAGCCACCATTGTTAAGATAAAGCGTTTCATAGTGCGTATGTTTTAATAGGTTATTAATTGTTTGTTGCTCCAAAAATAGTCACATTCATGAATTGCTGCAAATTTTTTAGACCAAGATTCATAAATAATAGACTAATCACCCATTAAACTGCATAGATTGTGCCACCAGCCACGCTGGAAGCCCTTTTGGGCCATTGTAGGGGCTCAAAGGATGGATTCTATAGACAAAACGCCCTGTTTGCCCGATTTTTTTTGGTCATGTGTTCGGCTTGCACTACTTTTGCGTATATGATAGACTTCACGCCATTTGTTCGGGGACGCTTTCTGGACCGCCTGCAGCAACAGTTGCGCTACATCGACCATGCCGATGCCGTGCAGCAGGGTGAGTTGGTGCGCCTGATAGAGAAAGCGTCGCTGACGCGTATCGGCCGGAAATATGATTTCTCGTCGATCAGGACCTATCGGCAGTTTGCCTCGACCTTGCCGCTTTACCGCTATGAGGACCTGCAGCCGCAAATCATGCGCATGGTGAACGGGGCGAAAGACGAGTTGTGGCCCGGCCGCTGCGTGAACTTCGCCCAGTCGTCGGGAACGAGTACCGGGCGCAGCAAGTATATCCCTATCACGCGTGAGTCGTTCAAGTGGAACCACTTTGTGGGCGCCAGCGATGTGGTGTCCCATTACCTGAACCTGAATCCGTCGAGCCGCCTGTTCTCGGGCAAGGCGTTTATTCTGGGCGGCAGCTTCGCCAACAATCTGCAACTGAAACCCGGGGTGAGGGTGGGGGACCTGAGCGCCAACCTCATCGAGAACATGAATCCGCTTGCCAACCTGGTGCGCATTCCCAGCAGGGAGGTGGCGCTGATGGAGGACTGGCAGCAGAAGCTGCCGTTGTTGGTCGATGCCAGCATCGGTGCCGACGTGACCAACCTGAGCGGTGTGCCCTCGTGGTTCATGACGGTCATCAACGAGGTGCTGAAGAAAACGGGCAAGTCGTGTATCCATGAGGTATGGCCCAACTTGGAGGTGTTCTTCCATGGCGGCATCGCTTTTGGACCTTACCGCAAGCAGTATGAGTCGTTCTGTGACATGAGCAAGATGCACTTCCTGGACACCTATAACGCCAGCGAGGGCTTCTTTGCCGTGCAGAGTGACTGGGAGAGCGAGGCGATGCTGCTGTTGCTTGATGTGGGCGTGTTCTACGAGTTCTTGCCCATCGAGGATGTTGACAGCAAGACGCCTGAGGTCTATCCCATCTGGGAAATCGAGCAGGGACGCACCTATGAGTTGATCATCACTGCCGCCAACGGCCTGTGGCGTTACCGCTTGGGCGACACGGTGAGGATAGAGCAACTCAATCCCGTCAAAATCACCATCGCGGGACGCACGCGCAGTTTCATCAACGCCTTTGGCGAGGAACTGATGGTCAATAATGCCGACAGCGCCATCACTGCGGCAGCCCACGAGACCGGCGCCGAGGTGCTTAACTATACCGCTGCCCCCGTCTATGCCGAGGGCGGCCACCGAGGTTGCCACCAGTGGCTCATCGAGTTTGGGCGCCGTCCTGCCGATGAGGCCCGATTCATGCAATTACTTGACCAGCACCTGCGTGAGGTGAACAGCGACTATGATGCCAAGCGTACGGGAGACATTTTCCTGTCCTCGCCGTTGCTCGTTGTGGCATCACCGGGACTGTTTGACCGCTGGCTGGCCTCGACAGGCAAGTTGGGCGGACAGCGCAAGGTGCCTCGCCTGAGCAACAACCGCGACATCATCGAGCAGATGCTTGCTTTTAATAGTTAGAAGTGAGGAGTTAACGGGATGTTGAAAAAGTTAGTCCATAGCAATATCGGCGCAGCGGCACTGAACATGCTGGTGGCTTATCTGGTGTGGATGCTCTCGCGTGTGGCATTCTTTGCCGAGAACTGGTCCACCTTTGCCCCCTACATGTCGTGGTCGCTGTTCTGGAGTGAGTTGCGCGGTGCCCTGGTCTTCGACACCTCGGCCCTGCTCTATGTCAACAGCCTCTATCTGGCGCTGATGCTCTTCCCCTTGCACCTCAAGGAGAGCCCAGGCTTCCACAAGGCGCTGAAATGGCTCTTTGTGGTCACCAATGCCGTTGCCGTGACGATGAATCTGATGGACGCTGTGTATTTCCAGTACACGGGCCGCAGGGCGACGATTTCGGTATTCGCCGAGTTTGCCAACGAGGGTAACATCATGTCCATCATGCTGACCGACGCCTTGCGTCACTGGTACCTGGTGCTGGTGTTTGTTGCCCTGGTGTTTATCCTGTGGCGTTGCTACACCAAGCCGCGCCTGGAGGTCTATCGCTTTGGCTCACATTATTATATCTCGCAACTGGTCGCCCTGCTGGTGATGATACCGCTGGCCATCGTGGGTATCCGCGGTAGCGTCACTGCCGGCACACGGCCCATCACCATCAGCAACGCCAACCAGTATGTCAACCGCCCCGTCGAGGCATCGGTGGTGCTGAACACGCCATTCTCGATGATACGCAGCGTGGGCAAGAAAGTCTTTGTCACGCCTGATTATATGACTCCCGAGCAGATGGAGCAGACCTACAGCCCGGTCCATCTCCAGCCCGTGGTCGACGAGCTGAGCCACAAGGGCAAGAATGTGATCATCCTCATTGTCGAGAGCATGGGCAAGGAATACATCGGCGCCCTCAATCCCGACCTGGACGGCGGCAGTTACCAGGGCTACATGCCATTTATCGACAGTCTGGTGACGAAGTCGCTCACTTTCAAATACAGTTTTGCCAACGGCCGCATCAGCATGGATGCCATGCCCTCGATTCTCTCGGGTCTGCCCATGATGGTCGAGCCGTTCTTCCTCACCCCAGCCTCGCTCAACGATGTGGACGGCATTGCGTCGATGTTGGGCCGAGAGGGCTACAGCAGCGCGTTTTTCCATGGGGCTCACAACATTTCGATGGGCTTCAGCGCTTATGCCCACAGCATCGGTTATCAACGCTATTTCGGTCTTGACGAGTTCTGCGACTCGCCCAAGTATGGTGGCATGGACCAGTGGGACGGCAAGTGGGCTGTTTGGGACGAACCCTTCCTGCAGTTTACGCTCGACAACATCGAGAGCATGAAGCAGCCTTTCTTGGCAACGGTGTTCACGGCCTCGTCCCATCATCCCTATAATGTGCCCGAGCAGTACCGCGATTCCCTCAAGGATGAGGGCGGGCAGCCCATCCACAAGTGTGTGCGTTACACCGACTTGTCGCTGCGGCGCTTCTTTGAGCGCGCCAGTCGTGAGCCGTGGTTCAACAACACTGTCTTTGTCCTTGTTGCCGACCATACCAACCTGAGCAGCCACGATGTGTATAAGACCGACCTGGGCTTGTACAGCATCCCCATCCTGTTCTATGCCCCCGACGGCAGCATATCGCCAGTGGTGCGCGAGGACATCATCGCCCAGCAGATCGACATCACGCCCACGCTGCTCCACCTGCTGGGCTACAACAAGCCTTATCTGGCCTTCGGTGATGACTTGTTGTCGGCCGATCCCGCCCAGTCCTGGGCTTTCAGTTACAATGCGGGTATTTATCAGTATGTCGAGGGCGACCTGATGCTGCAGTTCGATGGCGAGAAGGCCACGGCGCTCTACCGTTTCAAGACCGACCCGTTGCTCAAGCAGAACCTTGTCGGTACCCTGCCCGAGCAGCAAGCGATGGAAACGCGCCTCAAGGCCATCATCCAGCAGTACATGTCCCGCATGAACGGCAACCGCCTGCTCCCCAACCGCTAAAGAAATCATCCCAAGCGTCCGTCCGT
>JAFZSS010000163.1 GCA_017619255.1 Muribaculaceae bacterium | reverse complement strand
GGGGAACCACACCCGATGCGTTGATGTTGCGCTGGAAAATCTCGGCATAGCCAGCCAGGGCGTTCACGCTCTCCTGGATACGGGCACCGCCCGAGTCATTCAGGCCGACAACAGGTGCGCCCTGCTTCATGGCCAGATCCATTACCTTACACATCTTCAATGCCATGGTCTCACCCAGCGAACCACCGATGACGGTAGCATCCTGAGCAAACACATAGACCAGACGGCCGTCAACGGTACCGAAACCGGTTACAACGCCATCGCCGTCAAAGGTTTTCTTGTCCATGCCGAAGTTGGTGCAACGGTGCTGGACAAACATGTCCAGTTCCTCAAAGCTACCCTCGTCAAGGAGCATGTTGATGCGTTCACGGGCAGTGAATTTGCCCTTCTCGTGCTGCTTGGCAATAGCCTTCTCGCCACCGCCCAGGCGTGCTTTCTCGCGACGCTCGATCAGCTCTTGGATTTTATCTAATTGTTTTCCCATGTCGATTTGGATATTACTTATTGGGATTCTCGCAAAGCTCTAACAGTGCGCCACAAGTGGTCTTGGGGTGAAGGAAGGCGATATTCAGGCCCTCAGCACCCTTGCGGGGCTGTGCGTCAACAACGCGGCCACCCTTCTCCTGTACCTCGTTCAATGCGTTCTGAACGCCATCCTCAACGGCAAAAGCAACGTGCTGGATGCCACCACGGCCACCGTTCTTCTCGATGAACTTGGCGATAGCGCTCTCGGGGCCGGTAGCCTCAAGGAGCTCAATCTTGGTCTGGCCAACCTGGAAGAAAGCAGTCTTTACCTTCTGGTCAGCAACTTCTTCAATGGCAAAGCATTTGAAGCCCAGCATGTTCTCGTAGAAAGGAATAGCCTCCTCGAGCGAGGTAACGGCGATTCCCACATGTTCAATGTGCGAAATGTTCATAACTTTTTGTTTTTTAGACAATTATATAATGTTAATAAGTTGTTTTGCAAAATATCGTACAAAATTACAAAAAATATATTTTATATAATGTGACAAAGTGCCGAAAACATTGACTATCTTTGTGGAAAATAACATTATTTAATACTGAAATCTCATGCTTGAAGCATTTGTCATCTTGAGCGTCGTTTCTCTTGTTCTTCTGGTTATGGCGATTGTGATTTTAAGCGGCAAGGGTGACTCGCTCATCGCCGGTTACAATACTGCGTCCCGTGAGGTTCAGGAAGCATATGACAAACGCCGCGTGCGCATTCTGGTCGGCGTCTTGCTTATCGTTGTAGCTGTCATGGTGCCCATCTTCGGTTTTCTCCTCATTCGTGGCTATAAGGATCTGATCATGGTGGTTTTCCCCGCAACAGTGTTTATCATTGTTGCAGCGACCTTCACCTCCGCCCACTTTTGGGCCAAAAAGAAAGATAAGAAAAACACTGAATAGCTACTTCAAGCGGTAGAAGTAGCCCAGGGAGAGGGAGATGGTCATCGAATTAGAACTCGAGAAGATGTCGGTCTTGTGATTGGGGAAGACATCGGTCAGACCGTAATAGAAGCGTCCCTCGAGCAATAGCGACTGCTTGGCGTTGAGGTTCAGTTCCATGCCTGCACCGGCACAGATACCATAATCCAACTTGTTCTTCACCTTCATAGTCAGCTGCTCGATGTGGCGGGCGTTCTGATTGAAGTAGTCCATACCCGCAGCATTCTTGTAGTCATAGTTGGAGGAGACGCCGTCGCCCAGCATCACATTGAGTTCGGGCCCCAAATTAAAGAAACCTTTTACATGCTCGTTACCAAAGAAAATGTGTGTCATGATAGGCAGCTCCAGATAGGTGAAAGTGTGGCTGTAGCTGTAATCGGTGCCATCATAGGCCTCCTTCCATCCACGCTGTGCTATATTAAGTTCAGCAACAAGTCCAAAGTTCTTCTCCTCCACATAACGAAACATCGCGCCGGCAGTGAAGCCGGGAACCATAGTCTGCTTTACTGACGGGTTAAAATTCACCTTCGACAAGGTCGTTCCAGCCTTGCCACCCACATGAATCGTGCTCTCATAGTGAGTCTGTGCCTCAAGCAACAGAGGCATCATCAACAACAAGAACACTATCCGTTTCATCTCAATCTACTAAATAGCTTATTGGACATTGACGGTGATCTGGTGGTCGGGCGAGAAATGGACAATCTCAATAGCCTGATTGGTGAGACCGCGCCAATTGTCACCTCGTTCCCATCGGAAGCTGGTCTGAATACCCTTATACAATGGGGTGTCTTCGTTGATCAGACCATCGGCGCCGAGCGACTTGAGCAGGTACATTCCGGTATCATAACCGTAGATGGCCATGTGAGGTGTCGCCTGAAGCGGCTCTCCTCCAAAATTAGTTTTATAAGCTGATTCCAGATTACGAGTGCGGAAACCCTTGGCATTAAAGAAACGGGTGAACATGTATGTATCAATATCCTGCAAATCAGTCTGATAGTCCTTAAGATAAAGGACATATTCAGGATAGGCTATCAAACCCAAATCGCAGTCAAAGCGCTCTTTCTTGACCTCCTTTAGGGCGTTAATGTATTTCTTCAAAAGATCCTTGTCGCCCGAAGAGGGAATGAAGACATATTTCGACCCGGGATTCATCTTGTTAGATATGTCGTTGTAGGTCAAAGTACCACTCACATTAATCGTTGATGAAGGATATTTCTTTCCGTTAATGTGGCGCTTCATGTGTTCGTACATCTCTTTGTCATTATCACCCGAAGCAGCAAGGAAAATCACATTATAGCCTTTGAAACGCTCGTCAAACCAACTCATCACATCGTGCATCAGCTCTCCTGTGGGAGTGTTCACCTGAAGGATGTAAGGATTGTCGAGATAATCCTCGTTTTTGGTCGTGAAACAATTCATGACATTCACACCATTTGCTTTACCGAAGGCATTGATGCGCGCCAACTGTTGTGGCTCACTGGGCGCGATAATCATGTTCATCGTCTTGAGCTCGGGCAGAGCAAGAATGCTGTCCGTCACATTCAAATTGTGCTGAGTGTCATAGACATTCAAGTTGATATGCTTGTTGGTTATCGTGGCTGCGCTATCCAAGGCCAACAGGAATCCTTTATAGAAGTCGGTATAGAGATAAGCCTGTTTTGGAGCGGCGCTCTTATGCAGTTGGAAGGGGAGTACCAAAGCGATGTTCACCTCATTCTCCAAACGCTTTCCAACAAGGTTGTCATACAGATCGTCAATACGAGGGCTGTAGTAGTCCCTCAGCTCCTCCAATGAGATTGTCGACATTTCACCTGTGACACGCTCGGTAAACGGCTTTGGTATAATGATCGTCTTGCCTTTCTTTGCTTTCTTCATGCCGGGATTAGCGGCTTTCAGCGCTTGCTCAGTGATTCCGTTGTCGGCGGCTATCGAGGCGTATGATTCGCCACGCTTCACTTCATACTTGTAGTTGCGGATTCCAGTTCGCTCATAAATGAAAGGCAGGGCAGTATTAGGAACGATTTTGACCTTGGCGCCCGGAACATAGCCATCAGGTTTGAGACCCGGGTTAGTCAAGAGAATGCCTTCTATCGAAGAATTGTATTGTTTAGCAAGGTTATAAAGACTTTCACCGTTTTGCATTGTGATATACATGGGTTCAGAACCTTGCGGGAGCGCCACATTCATCACCGAAGCATTATTGTTTTGACTGAAGGCGTCCCTGACCTGTTGATGAGCATTCACGGCAGGCGCAAGGGCTGCAGAGCTTTCAGGAATCTTCAACAATTGGCCTGTTTTGATACCTTTTTCAGTGCCAGGATTGGCGGCAACGAGTTCTTCTACAGTCACCCCATAACGCTTGGCCAGTCCATAAAGCGTTTCGCCTTGCTCAACCTTGTGGGTCTGGGATGTAGCGACAGGGGCGGGGGCGCCTTTTTCGACAGGGAAATACAACCTCATGCCACTCTCAATGCCATCGGCTGCATCAGGATTGTTCTTGATAATTTCATCTTTTGTGACGCTCAATTTTGCAGCGATGTCATAGATACTCTCGCCGGCACTTGGTACATAATAATAGTACTCCACGCCTCCAATAGTCGTTTTTGGCAGGTTTTGCTGGGCCATTGCCGATAATGCCACAATGGCGAACACGGCTAAAACTATAATGTATTTGCTTCTCATAATCAGTGGATTGTCTTGCAATGCTTAAAGTGATGGTCGAATTATTTGGTGCTCGCGTGCACAAAACACAGGGCAAATTTAGTAATTATTACTTGATTTGCCATCCATTAGACCTTAAAAAATCAAAACTCATTTTGGGTTCACCACACGGTCGCCGATGATTGCGGCAATTTTATGGCGCTTGCTATAGAGCTCCTGTAGTTGCTTCATTAGACTGGGCTGCTCTTCGAGGGGAGCATGGGCTATCTGTGCTTTCACCTCATTGATACTGAGGCCCAACAAGGCGTTTTGCCAGATATACAAGCTATTGTCTACCAGAGTAGTCAGTTTGTCGCGCTCTTCTAATATGACGGCAAATTCGGAGTGGATTCGGCTTAGCTGAGGCATGTTGTCGGCAGCAAGGTCACACGCAAGCTGACGCACTTCATCGTCATCAATCGAGCATAATGCTTTCATCAGATAGCTGCTGCGGAATTCTTCAAGTTCATTTTTGCCCCGGACATTGGCTCGTGCCTGTGCCGCCTTCTCCCGACGCTCTTGAGCATTGATCAGGGTAGCACTGTCCATAGCGTCAGGGTCATCTTCCTCTTCTTTAGCCATTTCCTGAACAACATATTCACGAACTCTCTCTTCCAGCTGAGCGTTAAAGGTGTCCAAGTCTTGATAGAATGGATGCAGATACTGTTTAGCGATTTCAAATGTGCGCAAGTAGAGCGGATTGTTGAAAGTCACCATCTGCAATTCATTACTGATATACTCCAGTACAGTGGTTTGAAGTACGGAGCCATCATCATACTTGGTGTCAGTCAGGTAACACATGCCATAATTGACGACAAGCCTAATGACTTCGCGCTCCTGTGCGTCAATGTCACTCTTCACAGAAACCGTATGGTCAGTTGCTGGAGGCGCCTCCACACTCTCCCGCGAAGGGATGAAATCATCAGCCGGGGGCAGCTGCGGTACATCATCAGCACCAGGGGGGGGGGCCAGAGTGTCACCTGACTGCTGAGACATGCGTTGCTCACGGGCTTGTTGCTTTTGCCGTTCATTGCGCCACTCTTCCAGAAATTTGCCGCGATAATGCTTGATCTGTCGCAGGATGGTTTGCTCATCCATTTCGAAGAGCGAGCTGCACTCCTTGGCGTAAACCATACGAGCGATTTCGTCGGGAATCACAGCAATGGATTTGACCACATCAGTGATAGCAGCCGTTCGCTTGATGGGGTCATTCTGGGCGTCTTTCATCACGACGCTTGACTTGAATTTAATGAAGTCGGTTTCGTTCTCGTTGATGTACTGCTCGACCTCGGAGAAGCCATGTGCTCGGACAAACGAATCAGGGTCATCCTCGGGTGGCAAAGGCAAAACCTTGATGTTCAAGCCTTCCTTGAGCAACATATCGACGCCGCGGATTGCAGCCTTGACGCCTGCTTCATCACCATCAAACATCTCTGTCACATTATTAGTGAAGCGGCGAATGGCATAAATGTGCCCCATGGTCAATGCCGTGCCTGACGATGCAATCACATTCTTGAAACCTGCCTGATGCATTGAGATAACATCGGCATACCCCTCAACGATGATGCACTTGTCGGTCTTGCTGATTTCACGCTTGGCTTGAAATAGCCCATAGATGATATCCCCTTTCTTGTAGATGATCGACTCGGGCGAGTTGACATACTTCGCCACATTCTTATCCTTTTTGAGGGTCCTGCCACCAAAGCCTATTACCTTTCCTGCAATGTTCATGATCGGGAACATCACTCGGCCGCGGAAACGGTCATGTCCGCCCCTGTCATCAGGAATACATAAACCCACATCAAAAAGTAACTGTGGGTTGAATCCTTGAGCAACGGCGGCCTGATAAAAATCATTATAGCCTTCACTGGAGTACCCCAGTCGAAACTCCTTGATAGTATCATCATTGAAACCGCGCTCCCTGAAATAAGTTAGACCGATTTCCTGTCCAGACTGGGTTTCATTTAATTGTTTTTCAAAATAACCACATGCCCACTCATTTAACATGAGCATGGCTTCTCGTTCAGTTTGTGTCTGGCGCTCTTCATCAGTTAATTCCTTCTCATGAATCTCGATGTGATACTTGCGCGCCAGGTATCGCAGCGCTTCGGGATAACTTAGCTGCTCATGTTTCATGATGAAATTGACCGCACTGCCACCTTCTCCACAAGCAAAACACTTGCAGATGCCCTTGGCTCGAGACACATAAAAAGATGGGCGGCGGTCATTGTGGAAAGGACACAGGCCAATCCAGTTGGCGCCACGCTTCTTAAGCGCCACGAAGTCACCCACCACATCCACAATGTCGGCGGTATCCAGAATTTGTTGTACTGTATTATGGTCAATCATCCGAAATCTATGCTTAATTGTTATTGTCGGTCTTGCTTGAACAAACGATGTCAGGAATCAACGCCTGATCCACTGCCGAGATGCCGTGAAGCCTCAACTCCAAAGCATCTCCCTTGAGGGATTTGCGGAACTTAGCGGTATCGCCATCCATAAGATGAAGCGAACTTCTATAGGTCTCTATTGCCTCTTGAGTTTTACCTTGGCACAACAATACATGTCCCATGTTTAATAAATCTTGGGCCGACGGCTCATCCTCGTTGGCGATACGGTTGTAATAATCCAATGCACGCTCATAGTCACTCAACAGGAAAGAGCACCAAGCAATTGGTCGCCAAGCACGATGCCTGGCACCCTCCATCAAGTCGGCTTTGAAATATTGTTGCAGGGCATCGTTCGTACGATTCTGCTCTAACAGCACATGACCTATAGTCAATGTGAGTGAAACATTGTCGGGACTCAATGCCTCGGCACGGCGATAATACTCGAGCGCCAAATCGAGTTTTCCGAGTTCCCGGTAACATGCCGCCATGTGGCGCACATTCCACAAGTCGTTCTCATGAAGCAGCTCATAACGCTGATAATAGGTTAAAGCATTTTCAATTTTTCCGGCATTCTGGTAAGCGAAGCCGATTTTCTGATAGATATGGTCATCTGATACATTGTCCATACTCTCCAACCGGGTAAAACACTTGATGGCATCGTCATAGAATGCATTCTTGAAGTAGAGCGCACCCAGCAATTCCAGCACATGGGCGTCGCGTGTCACTAAGGCCAACGGCATGCAATCGGTCATATCAAGACCTGGGGAATCCATGACGGCAATGAATTCGCGATGGCGGGAAAACAGTTTGAAGAAGCGATACAGGTCTTGGATAAAAGCATTTACTATAGCCACGCGCAACTTACGGTCATCGGGCAATTCAGCCTGCTGAGCCTCTTTAAGTGCGGCATTTTGTTCTTCAAGCTGAGCCGACATCAAGCCTCGTTGAGACTCAGGCAAGGATCCCAGCGAGAGACAGAAGGAATACTTGTCGCTGTTGCACAGGTAAGGTGCATGCTGTATGACTTCGGCAAGCCCCAACTTTCCTGCACCCAGATTTTCCAGAACCGTGGAGTGGGCGGGATAGAAAGGCAAGAACCAGTTGCTCAGAGTCTTGAAGAAGGGGAAAGTTTTCAAGTGAGCAAATGTGGCGATGAACACATCGCTGCCCTCAGTCTGCATGGCATTGAATTCCTCGATGCGGCGCGTGATACCACTCTCATCAAGCCATCGCTGCCACTCAGGATTAGCCTCGATATCACTCAAATCAATAATCTGCGATTCATTATCCTTCAGCTTATCAATGATATCAGGACGCATCTTCATGATATTGGGTATGAGCTCATTGCGCACCTTTTGTTTCACATTCTCGGTATTGCGGGATTGGGCAAGCTGCACTTGAATGCTCCACACATCCTGCTCAAAATCCGGCATGTCGAGCATGGCCGCAATGCGGGCTTGAATAGGTTTAGACGACGATGTGCGCTTCCTGTGGGCGAGCATGGCGAGCATGGCGCAAACCAAGGCCCGCAACTGTACCTGGGCATCATCACTCAGAGAATAGGCCTCAAACAAGATGAGCAATTTGCTCTCGTCATAAAATTTCATCAATCCGAGCATTAGCGCTGCGACAAGCAGACAACGGGTATGCACAGGCAGTATATCGCCGCTGATGCATAGTTTCAGACTGCTTGAGTCGTCTGCTGATAACGGGAAAGTAGACCACACACGATTGAACAGTTTAGTCTCCAATGCCTCGGCATGTTGCAGTAGTGACAAAATGACATGATTGTCACTCTGTTCGGCAGGCGCCGACTGAGCAAGTGACAATTCCTTGAGTGAATCGCGGTATTCTTCGACAATGGCAACAAGAGATAAATTGCCCAATTCCCGTCGTCTCGTGTAAAACACCTCAGAGCTCACAGGCTCCATGAGGGCAATGAAACAGCGATCATTCAATGTGTAAAGAGATCGACGGATGTCAGACAAGATAATATCACGCTGTGGGTCAATAACCCCCTGTTCCAAATATTTGAGCATGAATGTATAAGACATGTGCAGTCGTTCAAGCTCATCGTTCAGATTAACTCGGCCCGATTCGTTGATAAGCGTGGCCAAGTGAGTGAAAGCGTCATTAATTTCCGCATCATCGATGCACCGTGACACTAGTTTGTGGATATTATCTATTTCGTTAATTGTCATAAGAGGATGATTTTGCCAAAGTCTATATCATTGTTTTGATACAGCAAATCGTATGCAAAAATAATAATAAATGTGCTTTCAGACGAATTTTCTTTGTGTTTTATGTTGATTATAGAAATATTTCCGTAATTTTGCAGCAGAATTGTTAACAGTAAATTATTTTTGAGATTATGGTTTTACAACGCATTCAATCCGTTTACCTGCTCATTGCTGCCATTCTGATGGCTGTGTTTGGGTTTTTCACCGCAGTGTCATTTGAGTTGCCTATTTTGGTGGGTATCATTACTTTCTTGGCCATTGTTGACATCTTCTTGTACAAGAACCTTCAGCGTCAAATGACCGTTTGCTTCGTTGACATTATACTGGGTCTCGCTATGTTGGTGGCCATTGGCTACCAGGCCTATCACCTTGCCGCCGACGAAGGGGCGAAGTTGACATGGAATTGGCTCTTTATCTTGCCGATACTGTCTATTATCTTCCTCATGTTGGCACACAAAGCCATGTCCCGTGACAAGAAAAAACTGCTCGATGCCGACCGTTTGAGGTAACATACATTGTAACGCTACTACTTTTTAACATTAAACATTAAGCCCAATGATTGCGGCGATGATAATCGTCTTCGTGATTGGCTATGTGCTGATTGCGCTCGAACATCCTCTCCACATGAATAAAGCCACATTCGCGTTGCTCACATGTGGCATCCTATGGTCTATATATGCACTTATGGGACATGATCCCGGCATTCATGAGGCTATAGTGACACAGCTGGGTGACGCCTGCGAGATTGTGGTCTTCCTTATCGGTGCCATGACAATCGTGGAGATCATCGACCGCTATGGTGGTTTCTCGTTCATTACCGAACACATCAAAGCTAAGAGCAAGCGCCACTTGCTGTGGATAATCTGTACCTTGTCGTTTATCATGTCGGCAGTGCTTGACAACATGACCACGACCATTATCATGGTGATGATGTTGCGCCGCCTACTCAGCGACCAGAAAGACCGTTGGATGTTTGCTGGACTTATCGTTATAGCCGCTAATGCCGGTGGCGCATTTTCGCCTATCGGTGATGTCACAACCATCATGTTATGGATGGATGAGAAGGTGTCATCACTTGGACTGATCATCAATCTGCTCATCCCCAGCATCGTGGCAATGGTCATCCCCGTATTGATAGCTCAGTGCTTCATCAAAGAAGGCAAGATGCAGACGATTACCACGATGGCCGACAAGAACCCGGGGTTGCATGAGCGTCACCCCCACCTGAGTAAAGCCATGCTCATCATCGGCGTATCAGGCTTGCTGTTTGTTCCTGTTTTCAAGACAATCACTGGCCTCCCTCCTTTCATGGGCATCATGATTTCGCTGGGTGTCATCTGGGGTGTTACCGAAATTTGGGTAAAACGATTTAAGATTGACTCCAAGATGGGCGGCCGCGTCTCGTCGGCATTGCACACGATTGACATGCCCACGATTCTGTTCTTCCTGGGTATCCTGATGGCGGTATCAGCACTCTCTGAAGTCGGTGTTCTTAACACGCTTGCTGGTGAGATGAACACTAACTTGCACCAGCCTGTCCTGATGACCTCAATCATTGGTGTGCTTTCATCCATCGTCGATAATGTGCCTCTGGTATCGGCTTGTATTAAGATGTTTGAGACTATGGCTCCTGCAGGCACCACCGATCCCTATCTGCTGACTTTTGTCGAAGATGGCCTGTTCTGGCATCTGTTGACATTCTGTGCCGGAGTTGGTGGTTCGCTGTTAATTATCGGTTCGGCAGCCGGTGTGGTAGCCATGGGTATCGAGAAAATCCCATTCTTCTGGTACTTGAAGAAAATCACTCTGCTGGCTTTGGCTGGATATGTTGCAGGCATCCTGATTATCTGCCTCGAGAGTCTATTGCCATTCTTCCTTCAGACCGGAGGATAGGTCACAGCTTAACGAAAAATCCCCGTTGTCAGCGACAATAAGACAGCGGGGATTATTTTTGTATGTGAAGTTAGTCAAGCGACCGACTACTCCTGTGCATGATCCTCTTCTTCCTGAATCAGGCTCTTGGCTCGGTAAGTCCAGCCATAAAGCTTGTAAAGATCCACCAGATGCAGCAGGCGGGCCTTAAAGTCCTGATAGTCTTTCTCCTCGGGTTGCAGCCACTGTACCTCTGAAAGGGCCGCCATGCGGGGAAGCACTTGATATTGGATCTGGGGCTCACAAGTGATGTATTCGGTCCACACATTGGCCTGGACACCGATGATGTGGTGGCGAGTGCCGGCAGGCAAGTCCTCGGCGACAGGCTCGAAGTCATAAACTTTCTTAAGCGTGTTGCAGCCACCAAAAGACATCGGCTCGTTCCAGGTCTTGCTGGTTTGGTAATAGTCAAAATACAGGGGGCCAACGGGTGACATGATCACATCATGCCCCAGTTTAGCACCTTCGGCACCGGGTTTGGCGCCTCTCCACGACATAATGGTTGCCGACGGGTCCACATCACACCCTAGCAACTCGTCCCAGCCGATGATGCGGCGACCGTGTTGGGCCAGATAGTTTTGCACCTGTGTCGTGAACCAGCCTTGCAGGCGCGCTTCGGCGCTTTGCTTTCCGTCAGCCGTGATGCCCAAGTCACTAATACGCTGTTGGCATAACGGGCATTGTTGCCAGCGCACACGAGGAGATTCATCACCGCCGATGTGAATATACTGACTGGGGAATAGTTGCATCACCTCGTCAAGCACATCCTTAATGAACTGCAAAGTATGATCCTTGCCCACACACAAGATATCATCAGAGACGCCCCACATGCCCCACACCTCGTATGGACCACCGGTACATCCCAGCTCGGGATATGCGGCCAGAGCGCCGAGCATATGTCCAGGCATATCTATTTCGGGGATGATAGTGATATAGCGGTCGGCGGCATAAAGCACGATGTCACGGATTTCCTCTTGGGTGTAGTAACCGCCGTAGCGTATGCCGTCGTTCACGGGCGAGTTGTGGCCCAGAGTCGTACCGTTGCGCCAGCCGCCCACCTCGGTCAAGCGGGGATACTTTTTGATTTCGATGCGCCAGCCCTGGTCGTCGGTCAGGTGCCAATGAAGGCGATTCATGCCATGCAGCGCCATGATGTCGATGTAACGCTTCACCGTCTCTACGCCAAAGAAGTGACGCACGCAGTCCAGATGCATGCCGCGATATCCGAACCGCGGGCTGGATGAAATCTGCGCCGAAGGCAGGATTACTGCATCAAACTCGCCGATGGGCAAAGACTTGCGCAATGCCTGAATGCCTTGGAACACTCCGGCTGCAGTCTTGCCCCGCACCTCAACACACTTGGGGGTTACAGTGATGCCGTATCCCTCGTCATTGTCAATGTTGTCGTCAAGTCGCAGGGTAATGTTTCCGGCATCGCCTCTTAAGGTGGGGCGTGTGCTTAGGTGCATCCCGGTCATGTCCTCGATGTACCGACTCAGCATTGCGGCATTACGCTCCATGGCACGGTCTCCCATGGTATAGTTGATTAAGCATTTGTCAGTAAGACGGAAATCGGCACTCTTAATACCGTCAATCCTGTCGGGCAGAGGCACAATGCGGTAGTCGGCCTTGCCGGTTTGAGCCATTGCAATCACGGCAATCATTACCGCCATCAGCAATAAGGTGAAATATCTTCTCATTGTTTTATAGGTTATTGTTGTCGCAAATTTACAAAAAAAGGCTGAGCGCACAACATAATCTTACAATTATCATAAAAATAGCGAGGAGGCCGCCATCAGGTAGCCTCCTCGTTTATCTCAGGACAAAACCCTCAAATTAGTGGGTGAGGGGAGAGTAGTCCTGACCGTAGCGGAGCATTTGGTCGATGTAGTTCTCGGTGTAAGAGATCTTCACATCAATCAGCTTACCATTCTTGTCATAGACAGGAGTGTAGATGGGATTAACAAAGCCCTTGTAAGGAGCGATATTCAGGCCCTCGTAGCGAGCCAACACTTCCTTGTGCAGGGTG
>JAFZSS010000162.1 GCA_017619255.1 Muribaculaceae bacterium | reverse complement strand
GATGCGCCGCATGGTGCCGTTGATGCTGCTGGTCACGCGGGCTATCGTCGTGCGCAACTCCTGCAGGTGTGGCGAGGCCGTGTCCTTGATGTTACCCGCCTTGTCCAGGACATGCCCAATCGCGGCGCTCAACTCGGGGAACGACTGCATACCGCTTGTCAGCTCCCGCAGGCGCGGATACGGCTTGTCCTCCTCACCATCGACGGCAAAGAAGCGCACCACCTGGGTCACCGTCGTGAGCAGGCGCTGAAGATCAAACAGGCGCTCGGCCGACAGGAAGGTGCCCGGCGTGGAAACCTCCTTAAGCACCACGCGCAGGTCAAAATAGTAGCTCAGTGGAAACTCCTTGCCCGTCTGCACGATCGAGAGGAACTCATTGGTTTCCTCCAGCCAGCGCACTACCTCGTCACGGTGTGTAGAGAATCGCAGACGCGGCACATTGGCAGCGCCCAATGCGCTCACGCAATGACGCTCCAACTCACGCCTGACGGCATCAAAACCAATCTTAGTCTCAAAAATGTCGGGATAAATCATAGTACAAAGATAGTGCAAGTCATGGATAGAACAAAAAGAAAAGGACGCTTTTTCATTTTTTATGACATGGCGCAGCCTATCTTCGACCACAAGTCAAAGATTGTGCAAGTCGAGCGAAATGCCAAAAAAATTTGGCAATGTATTCACCTTGTACTATCTTTGCGGCATCATCAATCAAATCTTATCTATCTGATTCATGAGGAAACGGTGCCCACCGTCGTGGCTTGTCAGCCTGGCACGGGGGCATTTTTCGTTTTTTTATCACCCGAAAACGCGATTTCTAAAAAATATCACTATATTTGCAGGTTGTAAACAAGCAAAATTCAATTAACCTATACATTATTCACTAACTGAAGCATTATTTTATGAAGAAATTATTTTTCGCACTGCTGGCATCGGTTATCGCTATCAATGTAATGGCCGATGACAAGGTTGTCATCCCCGACAGCACGGGTTTCAATTTCACCGACACCAAGGTAATCCGCCACACTCCGGTCAAGGACCAGAACAAGTCCGGCACATGCTGGTGCTACTCCACCAACTCCTTCTTCGAGAACGAGATTCTGCGCCTTACCGGCAAGGAGGTTCACCTGAGCGAGGGCTTCGTGGTTAACCACTGTTACTATGACAAGGCCATCAAGTACATCCGCATGGATGGCGAGACCAACTTTGCCGAGGGCGGTGCCGCCGAGGATGTGCCCTATGTATGGCGCACCTACGGCATGGTGCCCGACGAGGTGTATACCGGCATGACCTATGGCGATAAGAAGTTCAACACCCGCGAGTTGACCTCTTTGCTGAGTGGTTATATCGGCACCATCAACAAGCACAGCCTTGGCAAGCTGACTCCCGCATGGAAGGACGGTTTAAAGGCCATCCTCGACAGCTATATGGGCAAGATGCCCGAGACCTTCGTCTATGATGGCAAGACTTGGACACCCCAAACCTGGGCCGCCAGCCTGGGCGTCAACCTTGACGACTATGTGCCCATCGCTTCGTTCACCCACCATCCCTACTATCAGCCCTTTATCCTCGAGGTGGCCGACAACTGGTTGTGGTCAAGCTACCAGAATGTGCCCATCGATGAGCTGCTCGAGATCGCAAACTATGCCATCGATAACGGCTACAGCATCGCTTGGGGTGCCGATGTCAGCGAGAAGGGATTCAAGTGGCGCAAAGGTTACGCCATCCTCCCCGTCAAGAAGGAAGTTCCCGATGCCGAAGGCACCGACATGGCACGCTGGGCACAACTCAGCGACCAGGACCGCGAGGCAGAGCTCTGGGACATCAAGGGCCCGGTGAAAGAGCAGTGGGTTACCGAAGAGGAGCGTCAGGAGATGTTCGACAACAAAGAGACCACCGACGACCATGGCATGGTCATCATGGGCAAGGCCGTTGACCAGGAAGGCAACCGCTACTTCAAGGTACAGAACAGCTGGGACACCAACCAGCTCTATGACGGCTTCTTCTATTGCAGTGAGGCCTACTTCCGCGCCAAGACCTTGAACATCCTCGTGCACAAGGATGCCATCCCCGCCAAGATCGCCAAGAAAATGGGCATCAAGAAGTAAATCAATTTAGTCCCTAGTCCTCAGTTTCTAGTCCTTAGTCCCTAGTCCCTAGTCCCTAGTCCCTAGTTGGCATCCGCCAACTGCTAAAAACTAGAAACTAGGGACTAGAAACTAGAAACTAAAAACTAAAAGAATATGAAACCATTAAATACTGATAAGGCACCTGCTGCCATCGGACCTTACAGCCAGGCCATACGCACCGGCAACCTCGTGTTTGTTTCGGGCCAGCTACCCATCATCCCCGAGACGGGAGCCTTCCCCGAGGGAGGTGTCAAGGAGCAGACTCACCAGAGCCTGAAGAACGCCCGCGCCATCCTGCAGAGCGAGGGCCTTGACCTCTGTAATGTGGTCAAGACCACTGTCTTCCTCAGCGACATCGCCGACTTCGGCCCGATGAACGAGGTATACGCCGAGTATTTCTCGGCGCCCTACCCCGCACGCTGCGCCTTCGCCGTCAAGGACCTGCCCAAGGGCGCATTGGTGGAAATCGAACTCATCGCCGAGGCATAGTAATGCCCGAATCGACAAGACTACAGCGGGGCGCGGCCATTGCGTCCCGCTTTTAATTATAACTACGAATTTCGCCAATCTGCACTCAATTATCACTATTTTATGCCCACGACGCTTAAAAAAAGCCCCCCCCTTTTTTTTAAGCATCGTGGGCTTGACATTGTTTTATTTTCGCTCCCCTTGGTCGCGCCGCCTTCGGCGGGGCAGGTGGCCACCCTTGCAGGGACGCCACCTGCGGCGATAGCGCAAGGTGCTTATAAGAAACCGCCAAAAGTATTTGGCCGTTTCTGCACCTTGCGCTATCTTTGCAGTCTGAAATTCAGGTTTAACGACAAAACTGGTTAATACATTTATCATGGCAAAGAAAGCATTATTGATGATTCTGGACGGTTGGGGCGAGGGCCCCAAGGGTCACAGCAACGCGATTTACAGCACTCCTACTCCATATCTTGACTTCCTGCGCGCCGCCTATCCGCACAGCACGCTGCGTGCTTGCGGCGAGGATGTGGGTCTGCCTGACGGACAGATGGGCAACAGCGAGGTGGGCCACCTGAACATTGGTGGCGGCCGCGTGGTCTATCAGGACTTGGTGAAGATTAACAAAAGCATCCAGGACGGTTCCATCCTCAAGAACCCTGAAATCGTGAGCGCCTACACTTATGCCCGCGACAACGGCAAGTCGCTGCACATCATGGGCTTGACCAGTACGGGAGGCGTCCACAGTTCACAGGAACACCTGATGGCTCTGTGTGACATCGCTAAGGAGTACGGGTTGGAGAAGGTGTATGTGCATTGCTTCATGGACGGACGCGATACCGACCCCGAGAGCGGCAAGGGCTTTGTGAACACGGTGGCTGAGCACTGCAAGCAGAGTGCCGGCACGGTGGCCACGGTCATCGGCCGCTACTACGCCATGGACCGCAACAACAACTGGGACCGCATCAAGGTGGCATACGACATGCTCACCGCCGGCGTGGGTAAGCAGAGCGACGACATGGTGCGCGCCATCCAAGAATCCTATGACGAGGGCGTGACCGACGAGTTCATCAAACCCATCGTGAACAGCACCGTTGACGGTCGCATCCAGGAGGGCGACGTGGTGATATTCTTCAACTTCCGCAACGACCGCGCCAAGCAG
>JAFZSS010000161.1 GCA_017619255.1 Muribaculaceae bacterium | reverse complement strand
TAGGCATTTTCGTTAACATGTACTCGGATTGGATTTTTCGACTTGAATGAGCCACGAGAGTTCAGCGACCAACCGAAATCCACATTGTTTTCCAGTACCTCGATGGCATCGGTTGGCGTATTATCGTCGTAAGGCTCGATGCTTATCTTAATGTTCTCGGCATGTCCCCAAAGGCTGCGGATGGTTGGCCAGATGTTGATAGTCTCGCCAGCATCGAAGCGGCCGTCACCGTCGCCCTCACTCTCGTCAATCTCAAGTGCGGTTAGTGCAAGCGCTACCTCGCGATTGCTTTCGTCATAGCTAGCCGCTTTCGTCGCATCAAAGACGGCAAGGTCGAGATATGACCCGTCTTTGGCCATCGCCATGTCTCCCATCAGGCCATAGTCACGAGCATAGTCGTAGCCCTTGACCTGCAAAATGCGCGAAATGGCACCTGCTACCATCGGAGTTGCCATTGAGGTGCCGTTCAGCATCTTGTAGCCACCGTTGAGGTAAGTGCTCATGATGCCAACACCAGGTGCCATCAAATCGTAGTCCCACATAACCTCGTCGTTCCATGTCACATCGATTGAGAACGCTTTGTCCATATTGTACCGCGAGAAGAAGGGCCCATCGGGGTCATAGTTGCTGAAAGCGGCTAGTTGCCCATTGGAGTTTGATGCCATCACACCTAGCACGATGTCGTAAGCGCCAGGGAAGATAAGGCCAGAAGGAAGACTGGTGTTATATATACTCTTCCCATTGTTCCCTGCCGCACCGCAAAGCACTGCATAGTTGGTAAGCGCCTTAGTTAGCGCTTGGTATAATCCTCCAGAAACACCGTCACTACCGAAACTCATGCTCAGTACATGGGCTTTACAGGCGACCGCATAGTCAATGCCACGGCAGATGGTGGTAATATCGCCAGTACCATCATCGCCCATGACCTTGATAGGTAGGATATAGGCATCGGGGTTGGCTCCTGTAATACCGATACCGTTGTTTCCCACGGCGGCAGCGATGCCCGCACAGTGCGTGCCGTGACCATTGCGGTCCATGCCGTTGTTGATGATGGGGGTACCAGCAACAAAGTCCCAGCCATGAATATCATCGACATAGCCGTTATTATCGTCATCCTCATAGTCTGCACCTTGTGCCTCACTAGAATTTGTCCAAATGTTATCCGTCAGGTCTGGATGGGTGATATCGACGCCAGTGTCAAGGATGGCGATAATGGGACGTTCGGTTTCCACCTTGTCCATTGCCCATAACTGCGGTAGTTTGATGGCGTTGAGTCCCCACTGCAGGTTGTACATTGGCTCACTTTGATAGGATGTGGCTTCATCCGTTGTTTGAATAAAGACCAGATAGTTAGGTTCGGCAAACTCCACCTCGTTGAGAGTTTTCAGTGTCTCGACAGCCTCTTCGACCGTAAGGTCATTCTGCTCAAACTTGAGGCAGTAGAGCAGGGACAGGTCTGGCTCGGTGACCACTCGGCCTGAAAGAGCCTTAGCACGGCGGGGAGCACGGTTCTTTATTTCGCCCGTGAGGGGCATCAACTGCTCGGCTTCTTTCACGCCCAATGCATTGAGCACGGCGTCCACAGCATTGACGCGCGAGGTGCGGAACTGGCCGTTCACGCTCTTGATGTTAACCGGTGATGTCGCCTTGAACTTGACGATCACTTCGCCCGGGCGATAGGCCCACTGGGCGCTCTTGTCGATTTTGTAGACCTCATCGACATTGTTGTTGCTCACCATCTGCGCCTGTAGCGGCAAGGCGGTAACGGCTACCGTTAATAGTAGCAACCGTTTAAGAAAAGTCCTGATTCTCATTGTTGTTAAGATTTATTGTTTGGTGAATAATTTTCTCGGTTTATCATCTGCAAATTTACAACAGATTACCAAAACCGCAAAACATTCACTCTGTATTTCAAGACATCCGCACTCCATTTTACTGGAATGCGGATGACAAATGATTGTCTTTGCGCCTTAGCGTCTTAGCACGAGACCCAGGAGTGCAGATGCTGTTTAGCACCTCACTCCTAATTTCTAATTCATTACCAGTTGCCGTTCAGCAGGTAGTTGATGAGGGCTGTTGCGTCGCTAATGTCAACCATGCCGTCATGGGCGACATCGGCGGCTTCGAGGTCGAGGTCACTGGCATCGCCGCTGAGCAGGTAGTTGATGAGGGCGGTGGCATCGCTGATATCAACGAAGCCGTCGTTGTTCACATCACCAATCAGCAGGTCTTCAATGCCGGTGAGGGTAACGAGTTGGATGTTAGACCAGACGCTCTCGGTGCCGTCGGTATAGATGGCCTTGACTGTGTAGCCGTAGGTGCCGCCTTGCAGCGCCTTGACGGTGTAGCAGGTGTCGGCAATGCCACTCACCATGCGCCATGTGGAGTCGCCCTGCTCGACGATCTCGCGTCGTGGCGCAGTCACATCACCATTATACACTTCCACATTATAAACATAGAAGCGCTTCTTGGCAGCGGTCATCGAGATTTTGACCTTTGACTCTGTACAGCCGTCAAGCACGATGGTATAGTCAGCCGGCGTATCACTCAGCATCACGGTCTGGCTTACATTGCCACAGGAAACGACCATCGAGCTGCCGTCGCTGACGCCACTGCTATTAATCCAGTTCTTGGCATTAACGACGACAGAGACCGTTTGTCCTAACTGCAACTCTGGGGTAATGAGGTAACCTGCGACGGTTGATGTGCCTAATTTCAAACTGTGATTAGCAGCGGTATAGACCTTGTAGCCTGTCCAGCCAGGGTTATCGGTGAATGTGTCTAGTTGTGTGCCTATGTCGTCTTTGCCGTCAGCGGAGGCATTCACTTTGCTGAAGGTTTCAGTCATCAACAGCGTTGCGCCGCTGTCCTGATGCGGGTTGACCTTGAGGGTATAGCTCGAGACATCACCACCGCTGGTCCAGTCGGCACGGAAGGCATGACCGGTAACGGCTGTGGTGTCGACGGGCAGCATGACGGGATCTATCTTGACGATGGTGTCGGGCGGGGTGGTGCCGTCGGTCCAGGTTTCATGTTGCTTGGTGCCCCAGATGTATTCTGCAAGTTCGGGGTGGTCCACAAACGGGTTGCGGTTGCCCTGACCATAGTCTTTACCATGATCAATGCTTTTGTACACCGCCTCGTTGCGGGCGATTTCCTTTGGGCTCACGGGGTCGGCGCGGTGCCACTCCATCAGCATCTGCATCGACCAAGAGGAGAATGCTTTGTAGCCATTGGTCTCATAATCTAGTTGGTCACAGCCCGGCCAAGTACCCACAACGCTCTTGTAGCAGGTCACCATATAGAAATAGATGCGGGCAAAATCGCCCTTATACTCGTCATCAGGCTCAAAAACCCTCTCGCTGTAGCCGTTATAGGTGCTTTTGCCCAGTTTTCCCAACATACTGACACCCAGGCTGTCGGTAGTATAGGTGATGCCTCCGGCACACACGCCATAGGGGTAATTGCTGCGGCGCTGGTTCACATAGGCATCTGCCGGGATGATCATTGTGAGGTCGGTGAACATGGGAGATACTTCTCCTCCAAACCAACTCTTGGGGAAGGAGTGCTCGCGGTTCAGGCCTTGTCCCACATATGACGCGTTTCCCGGATGATAGGTATCGTGGTTGTACTTGCAGGTGGAGTACATGTCGATATAATAGCCGTCATCGCCAGCGTCGGTATAAGGATAGCAATCCCACAGAAAATTGTAGCCCAACAGGCTATGGGTGTAGATGATGCCCTCGAGGGCGGTCATCAGCGCCTCGTCGCTCTTGCCGACGGCGTTTCTGTAATAGCCGTCAGGTATGTCGGCCCATGCGGTGATGCCCATGAGCATCGTCAATAATAGTGTAATAGTCTTTTTCATTTCAGTTGTCAGTTTTTCAGTTGTCGGTTTGTAAGGCCTCGCCTTGGCGTGGCCGTCAGTTTATAGTCTAAAGCCTAACAGCTCTATTGGATTAATG
>JAFZSS010000160.1 GCA_017619255.1 Muribaculaceae bacterium | reverse complement strand
TATGTGACCGATGCCAAGGATTATGTCTCGCCAGGTCGACTCTACTGTTTCGACCGCAACGGCGTGAAGAAATGGGATGTGCGCACGGGGGACATACCTGCCCACTTCGCCTTTCTGGGCACTAACATCAATGAGAAATAGCAGTTAGTAATTAGCATTTAGCAGTTAGCTTTGTGATAACATAAAAATTCATAAATATGAGAAAAACAATATTCGCTTTATTGGCTGTAATGACAGCATTGAGCCTGTGGGCTAACCACCCGTGGCTCACCCGAGTGTTTGAGTATCGCCCGGCTCCTGGACAGTTTGTGAACACGCTGCCGGTGGCCAGGGTAGGGGAACCCGTGGACAGCGTGCTCTCGCGTTGCAGGGTAAGCTTGTGCGGCCGCATCGACACCATCACCCAGTCAATCCATGGACAGCTCGTCACCACGATCGACACGGTGTGGGCAGGCGGAATGGTGACCCTGGGCGGCTATGGCGGCTATGTCGTGGTGGGCTTTGACCATCCCGTGGTCAATATGCACACATGGGACTTCGATATTGTGGGCAACGCCTTTGTCAGCGAGCAATCGTCACAGGGTGGCAGCAGTGAACCCGGCATCGTCATGGTAGGCGTGGACATGGACGGAGACGGTGTCCCCAGTGACGGCGACAAATGGTATGAACTTGCCGGAAGCGAGTATAATCATCCCAAGACGCAGCACGATTATGAGATTACCTATTACCGCCCCGACGAGAACAAGCCGCCCACGCCCAGCACGGTGGACCCCGATGTGATTGACACCACCTACATCTATTGGACAAGCAACGATGTCAACCCTGACAGCGTCAACGGCTACATGAGCCGCAACAGGTACCACATGCAGCCCTACTGGCCCCTGTGGCAGCAGGGCGAGGAGACACTGACCTTCTCGGGTGCCAAGCTGCGCTGCAATGCGGTGGACCTGGGCAATAACAATGGGAATTCCTACTATGTGCAGTATTTCTTTGATTGGGGCTATGCCGACAACTTGCCTAGTAACCCCTATCACTTGCCCGATGTCGAAGGCTTCAATCCCGGTTTCAAGATTGACTGGGCGGTGGATGAGCAAGGTCGTCATGTCAACCTCACACATATCGATTTCATTAAGATTTACAATGCCGTTAACCTGTATTGCGGATGGATCGGGGAAACATCGACCGAGGTGGCTGGCGCCGTAGACTTCCATCCCGATGCCGTGATGCCTGCCACCCTCACTGGTGATGTCAATGGCGACGGCGAGGTCACCGTGAGCGATGTCAATGCCGTAATCGGCATGATTTTGGACGGTTCCAGTCTCCCGTCGGCCGATGTGAACGGTGATGGCGAGGTGAACATCAGCGACATCAACGCCCTCATTGCCCTCATCTTGCAATAAGCGACATTTTTCGACAACTATGGTCACCTGCAAAATCCAATTTAGGGATTGCAGGTGACTTTTTCAATGAAATATTTTGTGGTTTGGTTTATTTTGCTTTAATTTGCAACTGGAATGATGTACACTCGTTCTGAAGCTGAAACAGAAACAACTAGTATTATTAACACTTATAACTCCTAATCAATTTATCATTTATGAAGAAATTATTTACTTTAATCGCTGTGGCCGCCTTGGCAATTCCCATGCAGGCCCAGGCTTTCCGTCACACGGATAATGTGACTTCAACCAATAAGTTTGTGGTTACCGCTACTCGTGAGCCTCTCCCGGCCGGCATGACACTCGTAACCCTTGCCGCTGGTGATGTTTGGGGTGACGGCTCTGGCTACCAGATGCTGATTGATGCCGACGCTACTGCCTATGGCACCATTATTCCCGAGACTGGACCATTGTCCATCTATTCCAGCGTTTCAGACGAGGTGTATGCTGAGTTTGAGTACAAGATTCCCGAGAACGCTGATGGTTCGCTTTATACCGAGAACTTTGTTGTTAATGATGCAGTCAGCATCCTGATTCCTGCTGGCACTTATGACTGGTGTATCACCAATCCCGAGTATGCTTTTTGTATGTGGATTGCTGGTAGCTATGGCAATATTAATGCTCGCTATGACGACTATGTGTTCGAGGCAGGTTATGAGTATATCTTCACTTGCTACATGGCTGGGGAATCAGGTGACGGTGTTGATTTGGAGATCGTTGAGGGCCAGATAACTCCTCCCGAGCCTCCCACGCCCACCGAGAGGACTGGTGCTCCCACCTTCAACGGCTACACCACCGACGGCATCCACGCCTACTTCATCGAGATTCTCCCCACCGAGCCCAGTACCATCTACTACCGCATCCAGTACAATGACGAAGAGTTCACCGATTGGGCAGAGTATGAGGATGTCCTGAGCTTCACCGAGGACGGCCACTATCGCGTAGAGGCTTATGCCGTCGCTCCGGGCAAGCTCGAGAGCTATCCCATCTCCTACGAGTTCTATGTGACTCCGTACACCGGTCTGAGCGAGCTGGCCAGCGGCAAGACCGTAGCCGGC
>JAFZSS010000159.1 GCA_017619255.1 Muribaculaceae bacterium | reverse complement strand
GATGGTGGCGGTGAGCTTTCTCAGTGCCTGGCTCATCAGGCGAGCCTGGAGGCCCATCTTGCTCTCACCCATCTCGCCCTCGATTTCAGCCTTGGGGGTCAATGCGGCTACACTGTCGATGACGATGATGTCGATGGCGCTGCTGCGGATGAGCTGGTCGGCAATCTCGAGTGCCTGCTCGCCGTTGTCGGGCTGACTGATCCACAGGTTGTTCACATCAACGCCCAGAGATTCGGCATAGAAGCGGTCGAAGGCGTGCTCGGCATCGATGATGGCAGCGATACCGCCCATCTTCTGCGCTTCGGCAATGGCGTGGATGGCGAGTGTGGTCTTACCCGAAGCCTCAGGGCCGTAGATCTCGATGATGCGTCCGCGGGGATAGCCTCCCACGCCCAGGGCGTTGTCCAGGCCGATGGAGCCGGTGGGGATGACATCAATGTCCTCGATGTGGTCATCACCCAGTTTCATGATGGATCCGCTGCCAAAGGTCTTGTCTATCTTGTCCATTGCCACCTGCAGGGCTTTGAGTTTCTCGGGGGATACCTCCTTGCGCTGCGGCTGGTTGGCTCCTTCTTGATTGATGATTTCTTCTGCCATGATTGTATTACTTGTTATGTTGATTTCACAGGAGTGCAAAGATACACTTTTTTATTTAGAATACCTCGTCGATGTGCCTAAAAAAAGAGTGAACTCTTTAATTGCCGTTGAGGAGGTAATTGATCAGGCTGGTGACATCCGAAATGTCGATGGCGCCGCTTCCGTCATAGTCGCTGTTGGCCACATTGATTGTGCCGCCACACAGGCAATAGTTGATGAGCGTGGTGACATCCGAGATATCGATGATGCCGTCTTCATTCACATCGCCGGGAAGCACGGCGGGACGGACAAAGATGTTCGCGTCAAGGTAATCCATGCGTCTCTGTATCCAGTTGGCGACATATTCCATCTCGGCACTGATGTCCAGCGTCTTGCCGTTGATGTCGCTGTCACCGCTCCAGCGGGCCTCCTCGCGTGCTGCCGCTCCGCTGTTCTCCAACTCATCGACAGCTGCTTGGAAACGAGCGATCAGGTTGTCGGTGTCAAGCCAGGTCTCTCTTAATTCCCAGTAACGGTCAATAATTTGTTTGCGGTGTGGTACCGACCCGTAGAACATGTCAACCAGCGGTAGGTTGAAGACCCAATCAAGGTTGCGCTCAGGCTGCACCATGGCGTTGGTCAGTCCCGAGAGGGTTTTTGCACCAAGAGAAACATCCAGGTCCCACGGTGTGTAGACGAGTCGCTTGTCGCCCGAGGCTTTGTCGTAGAGGCTGTAATAGATGTTCTTGGTCTCGTTGTCAAGGGCCTGCAAAGTCACTAGCAGAATGAAATAGTCCTCCATGACCGGCGTGTCATAATAATAGTCGAGTGAATCGGCAAGCGTTTGCCAGTCGTCCACAGCATCGTTGCGACGCACAAATTCAAACGAATTGTAGAATGTGCTCCAGTCGGTGGGGTGAACATCCTCAAACTCGGGGTAGTTGACCTCGTTCTTGTTCCACATGTCGCTGTTGTTGTTGTAATAGGGGTAGGTGTAGGTGCGTGCCCACTGTTTCGACACCCATTGCTGGCCGTGGAAGACATTGTTCACGGTGTCATGCTTGACCAGTCCCAGCTGCTTGCGGTCCACGGGCTCGATCAGGCCGTAGATGCCATAGTACTCGCCGTTGAGGAAGAGCTCGGTGACGCGCCCGCGTGAGCCGTTGATGACGGTGGAGTCGATGGACTTGAACCACGGGTCGCGGGACATGTCGAGCCACAGGTCGGCTGCCACGCGGTTGCGGATGCGCAGCGGGTCTATTTGTCCGGCGTCAAGTTTCCAGTGGTTGTCCTTGCGCATGCCCAGCAACCGGCGGTTCTTCTTCTCGCCGATGCTGTCCACAAACTTGATGTGGTAGTTGCGTTTGTGACGGTCGCCGTTGTTGGTGATTCCGCCGCGCCATTTGAGCTTGGCGAGCATGTCTTCCTTGCTGGTGCCGTCGGGGTCGTTGAGCGATACCGTGCCCATGGAATACTCGTTGCCGAACTCGCCGTTGAGTTCCAGCACAGGGAGCCAGGTGAAGGTGAGGTTGCCGTTGATGACCTCGCCGCCTTCAATGTTGGCTCTGAGGGGGTACAGATGGCCACCGGTGACACCCTGGAGGATGATTTGGTCTTCATTGAGCACTGCCTGGCCGTCGATGGTGACATTGGTCATGGTGGAGTCGAATGTCACCACGGGCATCCATTCGCTCTCAAAGGCCTCGCGAGGCACACTGCACAGCCATGTGTCGGTGAGGTTATCGTGCACGGCCTTGTGTCCGTCAAAGTAGATGGCTTGAGCCCATGTGACACATGCTGTGACCATGGCGATGGCCGCCATGAAGAATCGAGATGTTGGAAAACGCATATATAAAATGATGAAAAGTGACTTAGTAAATTACAACCTGCAAAGGTAACCATAAATCTTCAAATTGAACCTCGTGATGAATATCTTTTTTCAAAATCATCGCTTCAAGGAATTTTATTTTAAATTTTGGGCGATAAAAGATTGGCGGATAAAAAAAAAGGCGTATATTTGCCAAATTAAAGTTGTAAGACTATAATCATTATTAACCATTAATAAATTTCATTGCAATGAGGAAAATCTTTACATTATTAACCCTGTGCTTGTTGGCAAGCGCCGCTTGGGCTGCCGAAGTTACATTTATTCCGGCTAACGACCAAGGTACCGGCTCCACCACTGCTGGCGCCTTCTATATCGAGAAGGATGGTGTCAGGATTGATGTGGAGAACGGTTTGGTCAATGACACCCAGTATCGTTTCTACAAGAACAAGAATGTGACCATCAGCTCGACTGCTGGTGACATCCTCAAGGTCGTGTTTGAGTGCACCGCCGAGGGTACCAACCAGTATGGCCCCGGTTGCTTCACCGCTGCTCCTGGCAATTACAGCTACGAGGGCAAGATTGGTACTTGGGAAGGCCAGGCCAATTCCGTGGTGTTCACCGCCGCCACCAATCAGGTGCGTGCCACTAAGATCACTGTGACGGTTGGCGAGGCAGGCCTTGCCGCTCCCTCCATCACTCCTGCCGCAGGCACCTACTATTCACCTATCGAGGTGACCATCTCCTGCTGGACCAATGGCGCCCAGATTTATTACACCACCAACGGCAGCGATCCCACTACCAACTCGACGCTGTATAGTGCCCCCTTCACTTTGAGCAGCAATGCTACCGTGAAGGCCATCTCGGCCAAGGACGGTGAGACCAGCGATGTGGTAAGTGCAACTTATGAGTTCGCCACCGCTACGCCTGTTGCCAATATCGCAGCCTATCAGGTTATTGCCGATGGCACCGTGGTGATGTTCAATAACCCGGTGAATGTGTTGGCTCAGTCCGCTAACAAGCGCTACCTCTATGTGAAGGACAACAGCGGCTATGCGCTGATTTACAGCGACTGCGGACAGACCTATGTTAACGGTGATGTGATTCCCGCCGGTTTTGTAGGTACCAAGAAGACCTATAACGGCGAGCCCGAATTGGCCGATCCCCTGTCAGGCTTCCAGCCCGCTT
>JAFZSS010000158.1 GCA_017619255.1 Muribaculaceae bacterium | reverse complement strand
CGTGGACTGTGAAGACGATGAAGCCGACTGGAAATCTGCGGTCAAAATTCACGATTTGCCCTGGTTGAACGTGCATGAAGACTTTGATGTCGATGCTCCAAGTCCCGTCTACCTCTATGGCGAAACTGCTACTCCTGCCTTCTTCCTCATTGCTCCGTCAGGCAAAGTCGCGATGAAGAGCGGCACGGTAGAAGATTTCAGGGAAATCTTCAAGATATTATTCGAATAATCACTTAATAATGAAAGATATGAAGAAGAAATTGTTTTTATCCATGCTTGCAGGCATGATGGCATTGGGCACGATGGCCCAAAGTGGTGAGTTTACAGTTAAGGGCACCTTTGAGGGGCTCGGAGACTCGGTGAGGTTATTCATCCGTGACCTTGGAATGGAACAACTTCGTGCAGTTACAGGCGAGATGCAGGAAGTGAACTTCGACCTTAAGGATGCTTCGTTACTGGAAATCATGCAATGGGCCGGTGAAGGAGAAAGAGGTGATAGATATGTTACTGTTCCTGCCATTCCTGGCGAGAAGCTCATCGTCACAAAGGATGAAAAAAATGGTGAGATTCAGCTGAGCGGCTCTCAGTTTTATGTGGACTATAATGAGGCTCAGAATTGGCTGGAGCCGTCGAATAAGGCTGTTGAAATATTTATAATGCACCTCAGGGAACAGCTGGATGCCGGCACACCACAAGAACAGTTGATGGAAGAGTATCAAGAGAACATGCCGAAATTGACTGAGGCCTATGTATCTGCCTTGATGGAGTATGTCAAGGCTCATCCCGATCAGGATGCCGCTGCTGCGTTGATTGCTGAATTGCCAGATGAAGTCGAGGATATTGAAGCCGCTGCTGCCCTGCTGACCGATCGCGCTCGTAATAGTATGGCTGCAAACCTGTATAAGAAAAACCTCGAGAAGGCACAAAAAGAGGCAGAGGAAGAAGCAAAGAAGTATGCCCTTGAGGGTTGCATGGCTCCTGATTTCACCCTGAATGACATTAATGGTAATCCGCTGGCACTGAATAGCTTGCGCGGAAAATGGGTAATCATCGACTTTTGGGGATCATGGTGCGGCTGGTGCATCAAGGGTATGCCTAAGATGAAGGAATATTACGCCAAATACAACGATAAACTGGAGATCCTGGGTGTGGACTGCAACGACACGGTCGAGAAATGGAAAGCCGCTGTCGCCAAGCATGAATTGCCCTGGCTGCATGTGTATTGTGACAGCGAAAAGGGTGACAATCCAGTGTGGTACTATGGCGTACAAAGTTTCCCCACCAAGATCGTCGTTAACCCTGAAGGCCAGGTCGCCAAGATCGTCATCGGCGAGGATCCCAAGTTCTATGACTACCTTGACCAGGTGCTGCAATAATCTAAACTACGAATTACGCTAATTGAACTAATTGGCATCCGCATTCGCATTGTCTCGTATTTCGCGAATTGGTATCCGCTTCTAGGCGATAGTAATTGTACTGAAAACTAAAAACTTATAACTTATAACTTACAACTCTATATGATTCATACTCAATGTTTGATTATCGGTTCCGGCCCTGCCGGTTATACCGCAGCGATTTATCTGGTGCGTTCGGCTATTGATTGCTTGCTCATCGAGGGCTTGCAGGTGGGCGGACAGTTGACCCAGACGACCACAATCGAGAACTTCCCGGGTTTCCCCGAGGGGATTGACGGCTTCCAGTTGATGGACAATATGCGTCAGCAGGCGGTGAACCTGGGCGCGAAGATGAAATCAGGCCTCGTGGCTGGTATCGACATGAGCCAGCGCCCGTTTGTCGTGACCCTTGATGGAGGAGAGCAACTCACTGCCGACACCATCATCGTCGCCACCGGTGCCACGGCCAAGTATCTGGGACTGCCCGATGAGACAAAGTATGCTGGTCAGGGTGTGTCGGCTTGCGCGACCTGCGACGGCTTCTTCTATCGCAAGAAGGTCGTGGCTGTCGTGGGCGGTGGTGACACTGCCTGTGAAGAGGCCGATTACCTGAGCCATCTGGCTAACAAGGTGTATCTCATCGTTCGCAAGGACTACCTGCGCGCCAGCGAGGCAATGCAGCAGCGCGTCAAGGAGAACGAGAAGATCGAGATTCTGTTCAACACCAACACCGTGGGCCTTTTTGGCGACAACGGTGTGGAAGGCGCCCATCTGGTACGCTTCAAGGGCACCGACAAGGAGGAACTGTTTGACATCGCCATCGACGGTTTTTTCCTCGCCATCGGCCACCGCCCCAACACCGACTTCCTGGGCGGCCAGGTTGACCTTGACGAGCAGGGTTACATCAAGCTCACGGGTCACAACACCGCCACCAATGTAGACGGCGTATTCGCCGCTGGTGATGTTGCCGACCCGCACTATCGTCAGGCCATCGTCGCAGCCGCTGGAGGTTGTCGCGCCGCCATCGACGTGAAACAGTTCCTCAACTGAGAATTGTCGAGATGGACACAATGTTGATTGTCATCTTTGCACTAGTGACCTTGGGGATGGTCTTTCTGGCCTTCGTCATCTTGAAGGGCTGGGGTGATGGATTGATTGCAGGCTACAATACCGCCAGCAAAGAAGAACGTCAGCAGTTCAATCTCAAGCGCTTGAGGACGGTCGTCGCAGTGATGATATTGTTTACTACGGCATTTGTCTGGTGTGCGGCTTGGATCGACGATATCGTTGTCGTTTTGCTCGGAGCTTTGCCCGTCTTGTTGATAGGCCTTGTCGCTGGCATTGTCATCGCCAACACTTGGTGCAAGAAGAAATAAAGAATCGCAAGAAATTTAGCGAAGGACAGACTGATGATTCGGACTGTCCTTCTTTTTGTCAAATGGAACGCTTGCATGATTATTCCCGGTTTTTTCAGCTTCAGGTCGATATTATCGGACATTTATTGTATTTTTGCGCCAGATTTAGTGGTAATTATTATGATTTAAAAATGATAGATATGAAAAGATTGACTCTTTTTATTGCAGTTGTTGCTGCATTAAGTATGTGTGCCCAGGCACAGGTTCAGAGTGGAGTAATTGAGATTGGCGACTTTGAGAACGCTTCAGATCTCTACAATGGTTCTTACTTTGATATGGCTCCGACCAACTTTTACTTGGCCCACACTGGAGTGCAGATGCTCTATACGCCCGACCTGCTCGCTGACTTGAATGGCAAGCAAAATGTGAAGATTACTGACATGCGTTTCAAGTTCTACAGTGAGACCTTTGAAGAAATCACCCGTATCATTAAGGTGTATCTTCAGGAAACCGATGCCACAGAATTCGCTGTGAACGAGAATGGTGTCAAGCAGTTCTTCAACTTTGATGGCTTGGCCATGGAAGGCAACTATGGCTTTAACTTGTTGAATTGCTATGGCGAGGATGTCGAGGTTTACTTCCCGCTGGCGTCAGCCTTTTCATTAACTCCTGGCAAGAGTCTTCTCGTGACGATTGTCTTTGATGCTCAGGACAATGACAACTGCACCAGTGGCTCTGACTATGCCCCGTTCTATACTTCAGGTATCCGTGGCAAGGCAATGACTTATACCGACAACTGGTATAGTTTCTTGGACTATGCTCAGAGCAGTGATTTCCCCAACGCAACAGCGACATTGGGCTGTGGCACCAATGTGGAACTGCCCGTGACCCGCATCAAGTACACCTATACCGAGGGCGGAACAACTCCCATGCGTGGTGATGTGAACGACGACAGCTTGGTGGACATTTCCGATGCAACCCTCCTGATCAACTACTTGCTCAGCGGTGATGCCGATGGTATCAACCTCGACAATGCCAACTGTGATCTGGAAGGCGGTGTGGACATCAGCGATGCCACGGCCTTGATTAACTACCTGCTTAACGGCACCTGGTAAACAATTATGTCGGGCGCTCCCGATAGGGAACGCCCGTGAACTGTCAATAAAGAACGAGATAGTTATTGCTCGTTGGGGACATTGATGTTGTTGCTCATGACGAGGTCGTGGGTGCGCTGCATGAAGCGGTTGAACTCGCCCTGGCTGTCGGCGCGCAACAGGTCGGGACGAGCCTCGGGGATGAGGACATAGTTCTCGCCTTTTGACCTGGGCTTCTGCACAAAGAACAGCTTGTAACGCGGATTCACGACAACGGGACGGCCGTTCTCTTTCTTCAACGACACCTTGACCATCGCGCCTCCGCGGCAGTCGATGTCGGTCTGGTTGCTGATGAAATTGCCCATGCTGTAAACGAGCAGCACATTTTTGTCATACTCCTTGCTGTAGCGCATCTCCATCGGTTCCACCACATGGGGATGGCCGCCGATGATGAGATCCACGCCTTGTGAGACGAGGAAGTCGGCGAGGGTGCGCTGCGAGGCAACGGGTTTGAGCTGGTATTCAATGCCCCAATGCAGGTTCACGCAGATGGCTTCGGCGCCTTGTTGGCGTGCCTGTGCGATATCATCGGCAATGAGTTGCTGGTCGATGAAATCGACAATGACATTGCCCTGAATGGGGATGCCGTTGGTGCCATAGGTGTAGTCCAGGAAGGCGATTCTGATGCCCTTGATGTTCACGATATAGGGCAGGCGCTTGCTGCGCTCCTGCTGGTCGCGGTAGGTGCCAATGTGCGGAATCTTTAACGAGTCCAGCGTTTGGCAGGTGTGTACCAGTCCCCTGTCGCGGCGGTCCAGACAATGGTTATTGGCGGTCAGAAACAGATCAAAACCCACATTTTTCAGCTGTTGGGCATAGCTCTCGGGCGCGCTGAAGCAGGGATAGCCGGTGTAGGGCTTGCCAGCCAAGGGACACTCCAGGTTGACCACTGCCAGGTCGGCCCAGCGGATGTCCTCCTCGATGTACTGGAAGCACGGCGTGTAGTCGTAGGTGCCGTCAGGCTGCTGTGCCGCAGTGAGCTGCGGCGCATGCTGCATGGCATCGCCCACAAATGTCAGATTGACCGTGTGGTTGCCTTGTAGCAACTGCACGACCGACAGCAGTAATATGGAGAGGAGTTTCATTTTTAGTTTCTAGTCCTTAGTCCCTAGTCCCTAGTCCTTAGTCCTTAGTCCCTAGTCCTTAGTTTCTGGTCTTTGGGGGTTAGCGTCCGCGCTTGGCGGCCTTGGCCTGTGCCTTGGCGTTGCGCATCATCTGCATGGGATTGGTCGATACCTGGTGCATCACCTTACGCATCTGCAGGAACTGCTTCAGCAGGCGGTTCACCTCCTCGACGCTGGTGCCGCTGCCCTTGGCTAT